>CAZJBO010000346.1:0-3375 GCA_964544075.1 uncultured Anaerolineae bacterium | reverse complement strand
CTTGGGCTTGCCCTGGGATGCTTGGAGCGACCCTAACCTAAGCGGCGCGGTGGAGAGGCCGGTCATCATGGCGCAGACTGTGGCCTTTGGCACGCTCGTAACGGCGGAACTTTTGCGCGCGTTCACGGCACGGTCTGAGCGCTACAACATCTGGCAAATTGGTTTTACTACCAACAAGTGGATGCTTTATGCAACCGGCGCATCGTTTGTGCTGCTGCTGGCGGTGATCTACCTGCCGTTCTTGCAGCCGGTTTTCAGCACGGTATCGTTGGATGTGTTAGAGTTGGGGTACATCATCCCGCTGGCGCTGCTACCCTCGATCGGGGCGGAGGTGGCGAAGTTTATTCTGCGCAAGCGCGACGAGAGGATGTGGGCGGAGGCTCAATAAGACCCAACCGCTCTACCTTGCCAACATAAAAGCCCCACGGGTTCGTGCCGTGGGGCTTCTTGTTTGTATGAGAGTGTGTGTTTCTTATGCCGGGGCTGTCATCGCGAGCGCGGCGAAAGGCTCAACCTTGATGCCAGGCCCCATGGTGGTTGTAATCACCAGGCGGCGTATGAACGAACCCTTCGCGGCAGGAGGACGGTTGCGACGCAGCACGTCCATGAACGATGCCATGTTGCCTATCAAGGCTTCTTCGGTGAAGCTGACCTTGCCGATAGGCACGTGGACGTTGCCGGTGCGGTCGTTACGGAATTCCACACGTCCGGCGCGCGCTTCGTTGATGGCGCGCGGGATGTCTTGGGGCTGTACGAGCGTGCCGGCTTTGGGGTTGGGCATCAAGCCGCGTCGCCCCAGCACACGCCCCAGGCGGCTGATCTTGCGCATCATATCGGGTGTGGCGAGGCCTACGTCGAACCCTACCCAACCTTCTTTTTGGATGCGTGTGATTACTTCGTCGTCGGCGATGATGTCGGCGCCGGCATCGCGTGCGATCTGGGCGGCTTCACCTTCGGCGAAGACGAGGACGGTGACGGTTTTGCCCAGGCCGTGTGGCATCACCACAGCCGCACGGACCTGCTGGTCTGAGTGGCGCGGGTCGATGTTAAGGCGGGCGTGCAGCTCGACCGTTTCGTCAAAGCTGGCGTTGTTGAAGGCTTTAATTAGGCTTATGGCCTCTTCGGGCGGGTAGTTCTTCTCGGCGTCGAACTTTCCTAAGTTTTCAAGGTAACGTTTACCGTGTTTAGGCATGATATGCTCCTTGTGGTGATGGCGGGCGTGCAGCCCTCCCACGCATTATATCGGCAGGAAGATTAGTCTGTAATGGTGATCCCCATATTGCGAGCGGTTCCCTCGACCTGGCGCATTGCCATATCGATGTCGCGTGTGTTTAAGTCTGGCATCTTGACCTCGGCGATATCGCGCAGCTGCTGGCGTGTGATGTTGCCGACCTTCTCGCGGTTTGGCTCGCCGGAGCCTTTGCTCACACCGGCTGCTTTGCGGATCAGGTGAGCGGTGGGGGGTGTTTTGAGCCGGAACTTGAACGATGCATCGTTGTAGATTGTCACCTCGGCGGGGACGATCTCGCCGATTTTGGTGGATGTGCGGGCGTTATATTCTTTGCAGAACTGCATCAAGTTGATGCCGTGCTGTGCCAGGGCCGGCCCGACCGGGGGCGCGGGGGTGGCTTTACCGGCGTTGATCTGGACTTTGACGACTGCTTTTACTTTCTTTGCCATTGATGGCACCTCCAAAATATAGGCCGCGTGGTACGGGCGCTGCCCGTGAGGTCGGGGGTGGCTCTCACCCCCTCCCACATAGCCTTTACGCACTAAAACAAGGGGCTTGCGCGGCTTGGCCAGCCCCTTTGTTGTTATAAATCTCTAGGCTTTCTCGACTTGCAAGAAGTCCAGTTCGACCGGGGTATCGCGACCAAAGAAAGACACCATCACGCGCACTTTGGCCTTTTCCATATCAATCTCGCCCACCGTGCCGATGAAGTCATTGAACGGGCCATCGACGATGCGCACCTTCTGGCCGGGCTTGAAGGTCACCTTGATCTTCGGTGCGTCGGCTTCCATGCGCTTCATGATCTGCGCGACTTCTTCGGGACGCAGTGGGGTCGGGTCGTTGCCCATCCCCACGAAGCCCGTGACGCCCGGTGTATTGCGCACCACATACCATGAATCTTCGTCCATGTGCATCTGGACCAGGATGTACCCCGGAAAGACGCGCCGTTCGACGGTGCGCCGCTTGCCCTCGCGCACCTCGATCTCCTCTTCGGTGGGGATCACGACATCAAATATCTTGTCCTGCATCCCCATCGTTTCGATGCGCTGTTCGATGGCGTGGCGCACTTTGTTCTCGTAGCCGGAGTAACAGTGCACCACATACCACAAGCGATCCTCTTGGGCAATGACGGCCTTGTCTTCTGTTTCGGGCGTTTGTGACAAGTCTGCATCGGATGGCGCTTCGCCTGCCTTGCTCTTGTCCTCGTCTAAGTCCACGTAGACCGGCTCAGGGTCGAAGTCTACCTTTGGACCCAGATCGTTATCAAACATCGCGTTTGTCCTCGTAGGCTAGCTTAAAAGATGCTGAGAACGGCGCTCAGCCCTATGTCTAGCAAAAAGTTATAGAACCCCAACACCAGGGCCGAGATCGCCGTCATCGCCAAGACGATACCGGAGAGGCGCACGGCGTCCTTGCGTGTAGGCCAATCGACCTTCCGCAGTTCGACCATCGTCTCGCGGAAGTAGTTTGTCAACGGGCGGGTGAACCGTCCGATGATGCCTATGCGCTCTTTCTGGCGACGCCCCGGCGTGGGGGCATCCTTTTTGCGCACCTCTACCGTGTCTGGGGCTTTAGCGGCTGCGGCTGGTTCTGCCGTCGCTAAGGTATTCTCGGCGCGCCGCCGCCGCCGTGCTGCGCGCCCTCGGCGTTTGGGTTTATCTTCCGGCGCGGTTTCTTCTGTTACGATCGCATCTACGGTCTGTTCTTCGTCTTTGTTCTGAATTGTCACGGGCTGGCTTCTCCGGTTTCTACATGCCCCTAGATTTAAGACACCGCCCGGTGGGCGGTGCTTAAAGGCAGGCGCGGAAGGAATTGAACCCTCAACCTACGGTTTTGGAGACCGTTGCTCTGCCAATTGAGCTACGCGCCTGCGTAAATTCTACGGCCCTATTATACCCTATTTTGTCTCTCGATGCAGGGTATGCTTCCGACAACGCCGGCAATATTTTTTGATCTCAAGCCGGCTGGGGTCGTTGCGCCGATTCTTTTGGCTGGTATAGTTCCGTTCCCGACACTCGGTGCATTCGAAAGTTATCGTCATGCGGTTTGCTTTCTTTGCCATTTCTAACCCCTATACTTACTTCAGTCTTCCAGAATATCGGTGATGACGCCCGCGCCGACGGTCAGGCCGCCTTCGCGGATGG
>CAZJBO010000345.1:0-3399 GCA_964544075.1 uncultured Anaerolineae bacterium | reverse complement strand
CAGGCCCAAGCCGACATATCATCTAGCAGTTACGGACGGCAGGGAGCCTATTATGCCCAGAAAGACGCTCGCTTTGATCGCACACGATGGCAAGAAGGCCGATATGGTCGCATTTGCCCTTGAGAACAAAGAATACCTCACCGACTACAAGCTCGTCGCCACCAGCACCACCGGGCGGATGATCGAGGATAAAGTCGGTTTGGATGTCAGGCTGATGCTCTCCGGGCCGCTCGGTGGCGATGCGCAGATCGCCGCGATGGTGGCAAACGGGGAGATCGCGGCGGTGTTCTTCTTCATCGACCCGTTGGGTAAACATCCGCATGACCCCGACATCCAGGGCCTCTTGCGCATATGCAATGCGCACAACATCCCATTGGCGACCAATTCCGCCACCGCAGATCTAATCATACGCACCGATCCGCTATAGCAAGGCCGCCGGGTGGTACGGAGCCGGGCAGGTCGAGAGTCCTTTGTTATTCGTCTCGCATATCTGAGGTTGGGTAGCGGTAATGTACATCGTGAAGCGCCCGCAGGCGCGCCGCCGCTTGCTCTGCCGTGATGTCACGCTGGGGTGTGGCGAGTAGCTCATAACCCACCATGAACTTACGCACCGTGGCGCTGCGCAGCAGCGGTGGATAGAAGTGTGCGTGCAGCCGCCAATGAGGGTATACGGCGCCATCGGTGGGCGTCTGGTGGAAGCCCATTGAGTAGGGGAAGGATGTGCGGAAAAGGTTATCGTAGCGCACCGTGACCGCGTGCAGTGCCTCGGCCAGGCCCGCTGCGCCCGCTGCGTCCAGCTCAAGCAGGCTGCCGAGAGGCGCGCGGCTCACCAACAGCGTCTCGAAGGGCCAAAGCGCCCAGAATGGCACCAGCACGGCGAAGTGTGCGTTGACGTATACCACGCGCTCCCCGGCTTCCAGCTCATAATTTAGGTAGTCATCCAGGAGCACAGACCTGTGCGCGGCGAAGTATGCGCGCTGGGCGGCGTCTTCCTTCTCGACTTCACGCGGGAGGCGGCGCGTGGCCCAGATTTGGCCGTGCGGGTGTGGGTTTGAGCAGCCCATCACCGCGCCTTTGTTCTCGAAGATTTGCACATAGCCGATGTCGTCGCGCGCGCCGAGGGCGCGTGTTTCGTCTTGCCAGGTGGCGATGATGGGCAAGATGTCCTCGGTGCACATCTCGGCCAGCGTCAGGTCATGGCGTGGGCTGAAGCAAAGGACGCGCGCGGTGCCCTGTTCGGCTTCGGCGCGGATGAGGGGGTGCGGCGCATAGCTTCCGTCGGGGGTGTCGGGCAGCAGTGCGGGGAAGTCGTTGGTGAAGGCGAAGGTGTGTGCATAATGCGGGTTTACGGCGCCAGAAGCGCGTCCATTGCCGGGGCAGAGGTAGCAGTTGGGGTCATAGGCGGGGCGGACGTCGGGCGGGATGTCATCGACCTTGCCTTGCCAGGGACGCTTGGTGCGGTGTGGTGAGACGAGCAGCCACTCTCCGCTGAGGGGGTTATACCGACGGTGCGGATGTTCGCTTAGTTCGAAGCTCACGATATGCTCTCTTTTTGTATATACAGGGTCACAAAACGCCCTCTTCGACCAGGCGCACGATGTTGTGATAGTCACGCGCGGCGGGCGCGGGCAATGCTTTGATCTTGGCGGCGTCGAGCGTGCCGGGCGCGGCCAAGAGGACGCCGGGCGGCGCGAGCTGCACCCAATCGCGCATGGCGTCGGGGAAGTGGGCGGCGTCTTCTGGGATGGCGAGGAAGTGGCCGCGCCGGATGGCGAGCCGGGCGTCGCTTGGGTCTTCAACGATGATGGTGCTGCGGAGTGGGATGCCGGCGCGTTGTGCTCTCTCGATGGTGGCGGGCCGGTAGTTGCTCTCTGTGTTGGCTGCTTTGATCTTGAGCGCTATGGGGTCGGCCCCCGGCCAGATAACCTCGACGCCATCGCCGATACTGAAGCTGCCGCGTACCGGCAGCATTGCTATCATGTAGCCTTGCTTGATCCAGGTGGCCCCCATGAAGATGGCGAGGAAGGGGCCGGGGATCCACTTTACCGTCACGTGCGTCATTCTCCCAGGCAAAAGTCCGTCGCGGAGAGTGCGCGGCGATCCCTTAGCCCATAGGGGTGAGGCTGGCCTCAGGTGTGGCCGCGTCTTCCTCCGCTTCTTCGGTTTCTTCGGTGGGTTCTTCGGTGGCTTCGCTTGCCTGTGTCGGCAAGATGTTGTCCGGTTCGCCGATGATGTAGATCGATTGTACGTTCTCATCGGCATCGACCAGGGTAACCGCTTCGCCCTCGTCGCCCCATATGGCGGTATCTTGGTTCCAGTAGAGCACGATTGGTGTGTTGTCGCCCTGGCGGGTGCGCACGCTCACCGCGCCGCCTGGGAACAAGCGGTAGTCGGGGAAGGTGAAGGTGTTGCCTTCGCGGTCATAGAGCGTCCAGCCTTTGAGGTCGATCAAGCCTCCCTCGTTGGTGAGGATGACTTCCTCGGCGGTTACGTCGCCCGGCGAGAGCACGTTTGTGATGCGCACTTGGGCGTTTTCGGCGATGGGCGGCAGGGTGATGGTGGGGAGTGGGGTGGGGGTGGCGGTGGCTTCGGGGGTAGAGATTGTAGGCGTCTCGGTGGGTTCGTCTTCGCTTTCCTCATAGTCGCATCCATCGGGTCCGGGGATGACCAGCACGTCGCCGGGGTAGATGAAATCGCTATCCGTCAAATTGTTTTGGCACAGCAGATCGGCGAGGCTGACCCCGTAGAGGTCGGCGATCGCGCCGAAGAACTCGCCGCTTTGCACGGTGTGGGTGGTGAGTTCATGTACGGCAGCTTCGGTGGCGGTGAGGTTGGCATCGCTCAGGGTTGGCGTCTCGCCGGGTTCTTCCGGTGTAGCGTCGGTTCTGGGTGCGCCGGGGGTATAGTCGGGGTCGGCGGTCTCGGTGAGCTGGGCGACCGCCTCGGCGGTGCCGAAGGGATCAAAGTCTGGGTTGATGGTATCGGTGGCGGTGACGATGATGATGATGGGGGTTTGTGTGGGACCGGTGGGGGTTGCCACGACGACAACCGGCGAGATCGCAATGGGGGTTGCTTCGGGGCGGCTGTTGGCGATCAGGGTCGCCACGGTGAGGGTGACGACGATGGAAACTACAACGTTTAGAATGACAAACGCGAGCAGCAGACGACGTTTCATGGTTTCCTCAGTACAATGGGTGTCCTGTGGTGCCAGCTTACACCGATGTCATCATAGCATAAGTATGTAGCATGGGCAATTTGTTTGCAGGGCTTGGCCTCTCCCTCACCCCCGGCCCCTCTCCCTCAAGTGGCGAGGGGAGCCAGAAGCGCGCTCCGGTTCCCCATCTCCCCGGCGAGGGAGAGGGGGATAGGGGGTGAGGGGCAACGCTCCGGCAAAGGTCG
>CAZJBO010000344.1:0-3403 GCA_964544075.1 uncultured Anaerolineae bacterium | reverse complement strand
GATGGCTCTAGAGAGAGCATTAACCCGTCCTTTCGCACCTTAACAACAAAAACAGCTAATTTTTACACAAATAGCAGGTCGGGGCGCTGGGACTTGAACCCAGGACCTCTACAACCCCATTGTAGCGCGCTAGCCAAACTGCGCCACGCCCCGAACACGGCGATAATACCACGTTTCGAGCTTCGAAGCAATCCTTCATTACAAGACTTTTGCAAAGCCAGTTAAATACACAAGACCCAATCGAGAGCAGCATTTGGGCATTGAAAAAGCGCCGTAGCTCCCTTGCCGGTACTAAGGTGGAGAACCTTACGTTCGAGTGTGAAAACTTGTCTCAGATACAGCCAATCCGAGAAAATATCCAACATATTGCTAGCGCCAGGAAAAAGCTGCGCTGATTGCGAAAACGATTTGCCCACTTTCGCACAGATTTTGTTATAATGGGGCTTATGAGACACACGAAACCCGCCGCATTGTTTATCTTGACTCTCTTGGTCATCCTGCTAACGGCGACCACCGCTTGCGAACCGATGGTGCCCACAGCAGCATACATTGTTGTCAGTGCAACCCCACCACCGCCCACCATCACCTTAACCCCATCAATCACCCTCACACCCACCATAACACCCACACCCACCGCAACCGGCATCCCCACCGCTACACCAACCGAAACGCCGCCGCCTTGCACCGAAACGCAAGGCCTCATCTTGAAAACCGAGTTCTACAGCACGATCCAGCAAGCAAACGTCACATACCGCATATACTTCACGCCCTGCTACTTACAAAGCCAGCGCCGCTATCCCTACGTCATTCTGCTGCACGGACAAGAGGGAGCGGGTCAACCGGCCTACACCGGTGAGCAGTGGTATAACATGGGCATCGATACGGCACTCGACCGTGGCATCATGCTCGGACACCTGCCGCCGATGGTGCTCGTCATGCCCGATGGCGGCGCACCGGCACGACTTAACATCTTCAATCCGGACGAGTCATATGAAAGCGTGATTGTGGATGAGCTGATCCCCGCGCTCGAACACGACAGCAGCGGCTACTGCCTCTGGGCAGCACGCGAAGGCCGCGCGATCGCCGGCATCTCACGCGGGGGATTCTGGGCGTTTGAAATCGCCTTCCGTCATCCAGAGCTGTTCTCCATCGTAGCAGGACACAGCCCCTTCTTCGATACCCAAGTCCCCGATGCCTACAACCCGCTGTACATGGCCGCGAACTCGCCCAAAGAATACCTTGAATCTCTGCGCATCGCGGTAGACCACGGCGCAGAGGATTATGTGCAAGACACCGTCCGCGATTTCTCGAACATACTAGAAAGCCGCGAGATTGCACACGACTATATAATCAACCCAACAGGCGAACACAACGACGAATATTGGCGTGCCCACGTCACCGAGTACCTGGCCTTCTATGGGCAAGACTGGCCGCACGATGCCTATACGCTCCCTAGCTGCATGGAAGCAATCGACGACGGACACTAAGGCCTAATAATCGCCCGAAACATCCCAAAGCTCGACACCGCCATCAGCAGACCAAGACAGGATACGACTCTCGTCAATATTCCACACCGCGCCCCATACCTGCGGCTCGTGTTGCAGGGAAAGCAGCTCCTCGCCGGTCTCGGCATCCCATACCTTGATCGCCCCATCGAAAGACCACGATAAGATGTGGCTTTCGTCACGGCTCCAAGCAGCACCCTTCACCTCGGTGTCATGCTCGACCGCCAACAGTTCCTCACCGGTGGCAGCATCCCACATCTTGACCTCGCCGCTGACCGACCAGGTAAGGATGCGCGTCTCATCGGCGTTCCAGCGCGCCCCGCCCACCCGATCTTGCAGCTGCAAGGCGAGCAATTCTTCGCCGGTCTCGGCATCCCACACCTGCACTGCCATGCTCGACCCGGCATAAGATAGAATGCGCGTCTCGTCTCTATTCCATATCGCGCCGCTCACCGCAGCCTCATGATACATGACGAATATCTCTTCGCCGGTTTCGGCATCCCATACCCGCGCCGTGTGATCCATCGAGCGGGATAGAATGCGGGTCTCGTCCGCGTTCCACATCGCGCCGACCACCCAATTCTTGTGCTTCAAACGCAGCAGTTCCGCGCCGGTATAAGCATCCCATATCCGCACCGTAGCGTCCTTCGACCAAGAGAGAATGCGGGTTTCATTGCGGTTCCAATCTGCGCCGACCACCCAATCATCATGTCGCATGACCAACAAAGACGCCCCACTCTTCGCATCCCACACCCGCAGCGTACCATCATCAGACCACGCCAAGATGCGCGTCTCCGAGCGGTTCCAGTGCGCACCGTTCACCGAATCCTCGTAATGCAGGGTAAGCATCTCCGCCCCGCTCGCGACGTCCCACACGCGCGCGGTGCCATCGGTAGACCACGACAGTATCTCTGTTTCGGCAGTGTTCCATTCCGCGCCCCAGACCGGGCCGTCATGAGAGAGCGAAAGCAGAATCTTGCCCAGGCCGCTGGGCGTGATGCTCTCCGCGATAGCCGCAACCGTCGATACAAAGGGTGTCAGCGCACCTTGTGCAGCATCCGCCTCGACGAAGACATATATGTTGTCTGTCAACGTAAAGGCGAGCAGCATAAACTCGAAGTTCTCGCCGACACCATCCAAGCGCGCCGCCGGCTTTTCGCCGATGGTGACCGCATACGGGACGCTATCATGCTTGTAGGTAGCCGGAAGAGTCCGGTTGAAGGCAAGCAATATATCCGAAAGCGCGGCTTTCTCGTCATGCTCCACACCATGCAGCAGCGCATCGATTGTGCCCCACTGTGCCCAGACTAACACATCGTCGGCATCCAATAGAGCGGGATCATCCGGCGTGTCTACATTGCTGCGCAGCAAGACACGCCCATCGTCATATGCACCGACCACCCAACCCTCCGGATAACTCAAGGTAAAACCGTTGGCATCGACATAAGTCTCGACCAACGGCAATGCATCCAAGTATAGGGCGTGTGCGTGCGCCACCAGGGAACCACTCGGCAGGATCAAGGCCATTATGATAAGCACAGCGATGCTGTGATTTCTAAACATTGTACACCTCCCTTCGAGGCTGGCGACAAGTAAGCGCCATACACGGTTTGTTTACACATGGTAAGTATATCATGAATCAAGACCGCGTGCCGGGAAAATGCCGAAACATACAATTAAAAACCTTGCCCCGGCAGAACGCCACGACAAGGTTTTTATATGCGTATCGGTTACTAAAGAGGGGTGTTATGCGCTACTGCAAAGCTAACTATATTCCGAGGCCAACTCCTCCAGCCGTGCCAACTGTGAGGGGGTTACATCAATGAAGGGACGCACCGCCTTGATCTTCGCGAGCGCCTCCGCTACCGGTATCCCGGTCGAGATCATGTATGCCGCCG
>CAZJBO010000343.1:0-3409 GCA_964544075.1 uncultured Anaerolineae bacterium | reverse complement strand
TGATAATCGACAAGCTCAACTTAACCGCCTGGTCTCACCCCCCCTTCACGCTTGAGGTCACATGCTCTGCCGGAACCTACATCCGCACGCTGGCGCACGATCTGGGGCAGGCGCTCGGCACAGGTGCACACCTCTCGGCGCTGCGGCGGCTGCGGAGCGGGCACTTCGAGGTGGCGCGATCTGTGCCGCTGGATGTGCTGCGACAGGCCTTCGACGCGGATACTTGGCGCAGCTATCTGCTGCCCGGTGACCTGGCACTGCGAGGCAAACCGGCGGTTCACCTCGATGCGGAGGGCTTGGCGCGCATCACGAACGGGCGCGATGTACCGGCGCCGACCGATGCGTCGGGTCTGGCGCGGGCGTACGCCCCGGACGGGCGCTTTGTCGCGGTCTTGCAAGCAGACCTGGGCGCGGGGGTGTGGCACCCGATTAAAGTGTTTAGCAACAGCTAAGCATCTGCGTTACCGGAGCGCATCGATCTGCACCGAGCCTAGCTCCAGCCACGCCACGCCCGGCATATCGACATACCCATGTCCAAAGCGGCCTTGCGGCGTCACGACGGCGCATTGATTATCCAGCCACACGATGAAGCCAAGCGGCCCGCGCGGGGCATCGGGCGCGTGATGCAGGTGCACGCCGTCAACATAAAAGTCTGCGCCGTCCTTGCGCCATTCCAGTGTATAGCTGTGCCACCCGACCATATCAACCGGCACGATGGTCTCGCTGACGCCGAGCGCGCGTTGTCCGATGGGCCAAAGGGCACGGTACAGCGCGGGGATGCGCATCAGGGCGAAGCCGGGCAAGGCGAAGGGCAGCAACGCATAAAAGCGTGCGCGCGTGGCGTCAAAGGTGGCGGCCTTCCAGCCGGGACCGGGCACACCCAGCGCGAGCGCCATATTAGAAGGTGGTGCGCTGTAGAAGAACCACAATGCGCGCGGCAAGCGTGGCAGTCCGGCGCCCAGGGGATGGTTCCAGAAGCCGAAGCCGGCGGTCCCCCTGAGCCGGTCGGCAGGGTGTGAGCTGCGCGCGCGCACGGTCAGGCGGAGCGGGGGGCGCCAGGGGCAGGAGAGACGCGCGCGTGCATTGGGAACGTCGGTGAACTGGGCGTCGCTGTAAACTGTGCGGGCTGCGCCGTCAAGGGTGAGGCGGGTTGTATCGGCGCGCGCTTCGATGCGCCCGGCCCCGGTGCAATATGGATGTAAGGTTACGTTGGTTTGTGCGCTCACAGATATTCCTCCAAGCCCCACTCTTTAAGCATCTGCACGATCTGCCGCACCTCCTCGGACTGGTCGCGGCGACATATGAGCAACACGTCGTCGGTATCGACAATCACCATATCTTCAAGGCCGATGGTGACCACCATGCGTTCGCTGATGACGAAGGTTCCCCTGGTGCGGAGCTGTATAGTGCGCGGCGCGTTTTCCATGACATTATCAAACTCATCTGCCCGCAATACATCATAAAGGGTTGTCCAGCTCCCCACATCGCTCCAGCCGATGTCTGCCATCAAGGTAACCAGGTTGTTGGCGTCCTTCATGATCGCCTGGTCGATAGATATACTGGGCGCTTTGGGGAACCACGCGCGCAAGGTGTCTTGATAGTGTGGTGTGCCGATGCTTGGGGCTACGTTATCGAAGATGTCGCCCAGCGTCGGGATGCGCCGCCGGAAAGCATTCAGTGCCAGGCGCGCACGCCCGATCAACATCCCGCTGTTCCAGCTATAGTTGCCCGCGAGCAAGAACGCGGTAGCCACCTCCAGCTCCGGCTTCTCGTGGATGGCGGTCACTTGATAGCAGGGGAAGCCGTCTATCTCGGCCATCTGTCGGCCTCGCCGTAGGTAGGCATATCCTGATGATGGGAACGATGGCGCGATGCTCAGGGTCACGATATAGCCATGTTCGGCCACCTTGCGCGCCGCGTCCAGCTCCGCGCGGAAGCGGGCAGGGTTGCCGATGTGATGGTCGGAGGTCAGAACGGCGACCACGGCGTCGGGGTCGTGCCGGGCGATGTGCATGATACCGAGCGCTGCCGCCGGGCCGGTATCGCGCCGGGCCGGTTCGACGATGAAGTTTTCGGTGGGGATGGCCGGGGTCTGGCAGCGGAGTATATCCACCTGGTCTTCCCCGGTGACGACAAAGATTTGCTCTGGGGTAAACAAGGGTGCCAGGCGCTCGACCGATACTTGGAACATAGTCTTGCAATCGATCAGAGGCAATGCTTGTTTAGGCTGTCTGCGTCGGCTCAGCGGCCACAACCGAGTGCCGCCGCCGCCGGCCAAGATTAAGGCGTGGTATGCCATCGCCCCGCACCGCCTGGGTTAGTCAACTACATAGCGCGCGCCGGTTTCTAACAAGCGTTTCTGGGTTGGTTTGGGAGCTTGTGCAAGTGCATAGGTCATGCTGCCCACCTGTATGACGATGCCCTTTAGCTCCATTAACGTCAGATCGCCGCTCACTTTGGCGATGGGCAGCGCGCTCTGGCGGCATATTTCGTCGATGTGCAGCGGGCCGTCCGCCAGCAAGCCGAGCAGCTGTTTTTCTATGTCGTTCGTCGGGATGGCTTCGCGCACCTCGGCCTGCTGAAGCGCCATCCCCAAGTTCAGCTCTTCCAAGATGTCCTCGGCACAGGTCACCAGTTTAGCGCCGTCCTGGATCAGATGGTTGGTGCCTTTGCTGCCCGGCGCAAAGATCGGCCCCGGCACTGCGAAGACGTCGCGTCCCTGTTCAGAGGCATAGCCGGCGGTGATGGTGGACCCGCTGCGGTGACCGGCTTCGATCACTAACACGCCCAGCGATAGGCCGCTGATGATGCGGTTGCGGGGTGGGAAGTTCTTTGCTTCCGGGTGGGTGCCGATCGGGTACTCGCTGATGAGCGCGCCCGCCTCGGCGATCTCTTGGGCGAGCGCGCGGTGGTCGGATGGATAGATTACGTCCACCCCACAGCCCATCACTGCGATGGTGCGCCCTCCGGCGCCCAGCGCTGTGCGGTGTGCGGCACCGTCGATGCCCTTTGCCAGGCCGCTGACGATGGTTAGGCCGCTTTGTGCGAGCGTGCCGACCAGCTGTCGGGTGGCGGCGCGCCCATAGCCGGTGGCCTTGCGTGTGCCCACCACGCCCAACGCCCACCGGTCGGATGGGATGAGCGCACCTTTGACATAGAGCACAGGTGGGGCATAGTCGAGGTTGCGCAAGACGTCGGGGTAGTCGGTGTCTTCCCAGGTGAGGACGTGTGCACCGGCCTGCTCGGCTCTTTCCATCGCTTGGTCTGGGTCGAGTGCGAGGCGCATTTTGTGCAGATGTGTGCGGGCGCGCGGGTCGAGCTTCACGGCACGCAGGTCGGCTTCCGAGGCCTCCCATGCGGTGCGTAGGTCGCCGAAGTGGTCGAGGAGCGCGCGGAAGGCCGCCGGGCC
>CAZJBO010000342.1:0-3412 GCA_964544075.1 uncultured Anaerolineae bacterium | reverse complement strand
CGGCGCGGGTCTGTGCTTGCGAGCAGCTTGAAGTAAAACAGCAGCGGGATGATGAACACGACGAAGTGCGGGGATGCGGTGCGCACGGCAATAATATGTGTGATGGTGAGGGTGAGGCAAAGCGCCCACCCTAAGCCCTGTCCGTCGTGACGGGCCGTCTGCCACCATGCCCAGGCCAGGAGCGCCAACAGTAGAGCGCTAATCACCCCCTCACCGATCGGGCCGAGGAAAGGCAAATAGCCGCGCGTCAGCACCCACAGCGGTGACCCAATGGCCGTGTACGAGGGGTAGCGCGCGATTTGTTCCAGCCACTCGGCCATCCACGAGGGCTGCACCACGAAGGAGAGCAACATCAGGCCGCCCCACGTGCCCGCGAACCATGCGATCACACGCCAGCGCCGCCGCCACATCGCCCAGAGGAGCAGCGCGGGCACAAAGAGAAAGCCCATTTGTGGCTTGATGGTAGAGAGCGCCAATGCAAGCCCTACCCACGGGTCGCGGCGCTTGGCCCATGCCCAGATTGCCAGCACTTCCAGGAAGTAGACGAGTAGGCCGGGCTGACCGAGCAGGAGTCCGCGCGCGGCAGGATAGAAGAAGAGCGTCCAGGCAAGCGAGATGCCCCACAGCCAGGGGCGCGGTTTCCACTTGAAGAGGTTCATGAGCAAGAGCAGCGCGGCGATCAGCGACGCCCCAAGTATGACCACCCAGACGGCCTCGGCCCAGGCATATTCTAGTAAGCCAAGCGGTGCCATGAGGAAGACGGTGTAGAAGGGATAGGCAAAGTAGCCGGGGTCTTCGCCCGCGACCACGGGTCGCCCGTAGATACCCATTTGGATGTCGAGGCTGGCTGCGTCCCCGTAGGGGTCGAGGCCGTGGCGCCAGAAGCCGCGTATCGGGGACCAGCGCGAGTAGAAGTCGTTAGCGCCGGGGTATGGTGCGCTTTTGAAGGTATAGACGATGAAGACGTTGGCGACGAAGATGAGGGTGATGAACGCAGCGAAGAGGATGTGTTTCCGCGCGAGATGGCTTGGCTTCATGGTCGGCTCCAGACTCAGTTGCGATGGCCGTGCGCTTCGCTGTTATGCAAGGGCGCCGGGGCGTCCCTTAGCAGGCGATACATGCCCACCCCCAGCGCAGCCCAGATCATGGTGCGTCCCAGCACTGTGACATAATAGAATGGGACGCGCGCTCCGGTGATTATGCCGCCGGTATCGCCGGTATGTCCAAAGAGCATAGGATACTCGACAAAGGTGATTAAGCCCAAAAGCAGCACCGTCATGATGCCGTTGCGTGTGGGGAAGCAAAGCAGGATCAGCGGCACCAGCCACATGAGCCATTGGTTGCTCCATGCGCTCGACCAGAGCATAAACAGCATGTAGGTGATGCCCACGAAGGCCACCACCGCCCGGTCATCTTTACGGAGAGGGCGTGTGAACACAAACAGTCCGATGCCGCCGAAGATCAGCAGGGTCAGCCACGGTGGGATCACTGCCGGGTTGCCGCGCAGGGTGGCGGCTTTTTCGAGGTCGAAGTGGTCGATGATGGAGCCGAAGATGCCCGTGGTCATGTTGCCATCGATGAGTGCCCAGGGGCTTGCATAGCTGGACTTGGTGAACTGCACGGTGAAGGAGGCAGACGCCCAGTCGCCAAAGGCGAACACCAGCCCGCCGAGCACCAGTGCCGAGATGCTCAGCGCGATCAAGGTCAGCTTGAGCGCAGCGCGGCGGGGCCAGAAGCGCCAAACCGCCGGCAGCATCACAATGGGCATGAACTTGACGAGGATGCCGCAAGCGATCGCCGCGCCGGAGCGCGCGAGCTGCCCCTCCAAAAGCAGCGCCAACGCCAACAGCATAAAGAAGGCGATCATGGCGTCGAAGGTCCAAAAGTTGAGGATGAGCGGCATGGGCAGCAGCGCATAGACCCAAGCGAGTTCCGCCGCGCGCTCTTCTCCATAAAGCCGCCGCGCGATGCGCCGCAGCAACAGCAGCGTGCCCAGGTCAAAGAAGATCATCAGCATCCCCAGGGCGGTGGCATAGCTGCCATACTCGGCAGGGCCGCGTGCTGCGAGCATTTGGTATAGGCCGACGGAGAGCGCCGGGAAGACGGGGGGATATTCATACCAGAAGTCGATGTAGGGGTAGCGGGCCTCGCCATAGACGGTTGCGTCGCCGAGCCGGGCGATTTCGTAATGGTAGCTTAGGTCGCCCCAGGTCGAGAGGCCGCGCTCGATGCCGGCGGAGCCGGGGCCTTCGAGCATGGCGGGTTGATAGACGACGAGGAGGATGAGGCGAGACATTAGAAAGATGATGAGGAGAAGACGGCGGTCTTTGACGAGGGAACGCCCCACGAATTCGGGGGCGGGCGCTGCGTTATTCAGCACGTTTCGGCTCCGGTTTGGGCTATAGTGCGATGTCCTGGAGATTTTTGTACACTTCGCGTAGGCTGTCAAGTGCTTCACCCGCCAGATGCAGCGCTGAGCGTACGTTGGAGTTTGCAGGCGGCGTTTTGCCGTTCTTTAGAGACATCTTCCCTTTCTTTGACTTGGCGTGTGCCACACGCAGCGCGGCGCGGCATTCGGCGAGCGCCAAACGGGTATCGAACAATTCGTCATTATTTGCCTCGGCAGTTTCCCGGTAAGCCTGTGTCAAACCTTCGCGGATTGATCTAACCTGCTCGCTGAGGTCGCCGTTTTCACGTTCAAATAAGCGCAGGCTGACGCGGAGTTCACCGATGTCGTAGGCATAATCGCCATCTGAGGTGAGGTTTTCTAGGTCGATCAGGCGGATGAGAAACCTTGCATGTGTTTCTTTGGTAACCCGGATCATGATGTTGCGTGTGTGTAGGTCACCGTGCATGTATACCATATTGAAGCGGTTGAGCGTATCCTCGTGCGCATAGAGCTTGTTCAGCAAGGTGCGCAGTTCGGCTTCAACCTCGCGGGCGGTCTCGATGGCGCTTGAACCTAAGTTTTGCATAAATTCATATAGCACGGGATTGTAGAAAAGAGAGAAGACCGTTCCCAGGTAGCGCCAGGTCGGTTCTAGATACAGACGGCGGGCCAGGCCCACCGGAGCGGGGCGTATGGGGAGGAGGCCGGGCGAGTGGAAACTCATTAGAAATGTGGTGAGGTCCTGTCTCAGAATGTTACTGTTGAGTTGCCGCCGCAGTTTTGGTAATAATTCATCCAGAGTTTTATAGCCGTTTAAGTCTCGGATCACGATGAAGAGGTGTGTCTTGTTATCGTGCGGGGTAGGTATGGCAACAAACTTGCTTCTCAGGTGAGCGGGCAAGCGCTCGTAGCTATTTACCTCGGCGTTGATGAGTTCGCGCGGGCCATATTTCACTACCAGGCTATCGATGTTGTTGAGTCGGACTTCTTCCCGTTCATTTTGTGACCCCGGCGCCGGGATAA
>CAZJBO010000341.1:0-3431 GCA_964544075.1 uncultured Anaerolineae bacterium | reverse complement strand
CTGCCGCCTTCCCCAAAGATTGGCAAGTCTTCGGTCTCGTGGATCATGGCCCAAGTCTCGGCGGCGTATGTCCCCTCGAACCAATATTGCCCTTGCGCGGCCACGTCGGAGAGGCGTACCGGCGCCTCGACCGGCCAGCAGAGGAGCGGACGGCTATCGTTGGAGTCGGTGCCGATCGCGGTCAGCCAACCGGCGGACGGCGCAACCAAGATGGGGTCGGGGACCAGCTCCGGGCAGCGCCGGACGATTTCCTCAAAGCCGACGTTTGTATCGCCGTCGTATATCTCGACCACGTGCGTTTGACCGGCCAGGTTCACGGTAACGGAAGTGAATCTATTGACGCCCTGAGGGGGCGGCATGTCGTTCTCTACCTCGTTTTCCCATCCAAAGTAACCTGTGTTGGTGATGAAGTGGAAGTAGTCTTGGAGCGTTTCGGCGCTGGCCTGGCCTTCGAGTATCTGCTCGCCGCTCTCGACCGGATTCATCCACACCACATGCCCGTCGCCGTAGACGGTGCAGTCGATAACCTCGTTGCGCTGATATTCGACCGGCAGGGTGGGGTTGAGGCTGTTTATGCGGATGATTACGGCATCGGCGCTTTGGTCATAGGGGATGCCGGCGGGTGGGGGCGTTTGTTTGTTCTGGCAAGCAACTCCACCGATTGCGATTGTTACAATGCACAGGGTTAGGGTGAGTGTGCGTCGCATGACAAGCTCTCTTTCTTTTACATAAGTCGATAAGTTCATTGTAGACCATCGCAACCCCTCTGCAAATCGCCGATGTCGGCGGGCAGCGCAGCACGTCACCCGCCGACACCTTACGCTCTTTTAGGACTCCGGCACAACCTCGTATGCCGTGCCATCGTAGATCACAATCAGCCGTTCGCCCAGCGTAAAGTAATCGCCGAGTTCGGGGATTGCGGCCAGGAGGTCGAAGTAGGCGGCGCCGAAGAAGACGATCTGCTCGGTTTCGGTGTATCGTTCGGGGTCGTATGTTGTGTCGATCCACACCCCATCGCGGTATACGAAGGTCTTCGCATTGATGATGCGCATCGTCTCGTATCCTTCGGCACCATCGCCATCGGCCCAGCTGCCGCCCATGCCGCCACCATTCGTCGGCGCGGCGGGTGCCTGCGAGAGGCTTTGTACCGCTTCCGCTTCATCCACCGCGCGCTCTCCGCTTGCGTCGAACTCGTGGGTCGAGAGATCGCGTGCGGCTTTGTCGCGGCCTTCCTCGGTGAAGATGTCGTCTTCGGTGATGAGGAAGGAGGTATAGGGGGTGATGATGCCATAGCGGATGCTGAGCTGGATGACGCTGTCGATCAGCTCTTGGTCTTCGCCGTGCAGCCGTATCTGGTTCAGCAGGTCACCGATGCGGCGTGTCGCCCAGAGGCGCGGTATGAAGCTCTCGCCGCCGGCATTGTGTGGGAACGTCAGGTCTGTGTAGCTGAAGTGCGCCTCGCGCCCGTTCACGGTACCGCTGAGGCGCAGATCGGTCGTGCCGCCGTCGCGGTAGCGCCCCACGAGGATTATCTGTGTGCCGGCGAAGAGATCGGGCAGCGGTGCGGTGGGATAGAATTCCTCGACGATGATATCGCCAAAGTCGAGTGTCACGTCGCTGAGCACCGGCGCGCCGATCTTGGCATAGAGGCTGCGCACTGCGTCGTCGATGCGCGCGCCGGGCCGCACATAGGTGCTGACGCCGCTGTGTGCCTGCACCAGGCTGTCAAGCAGCATGGTGTCCACGTCATAGCCCACCCCAAAGGCGAAGATGCTCAGGTTGGGCGGGGCGGCGGCGGTGAGGTTCGCCAGAATCTCACCGGTCTCGATCGTATCGCCCTCGGTCGCCAGCCCGTCGGTGAGGAAGATCAGCACGGCGGGCCGCTCGCCGACATAGTGCATGGCTTCCAACAGCGCGCCGTTGATGTCGGTGCCGCCGAGCGCTTCCATATCGTTGATCCATGCGATGGCGCGTGCGGCCTCGTCGGGGGGCTGCGGCGCGTCGGCATAGACACGCCAACCTGTGCTAAAGGCGATGAGGTTAAAGCGGTCTTCGGGGTTTAGGTTCTCCAGCACATATGCGGCGGCCTTGCGCGCTTGGTCCCACTTCTCGCCGTCCATGCTGCCGCTTTGGTCGAGCACCAGGATGATGTCGCGCGGGATGATACGCGCGGTATCCACCTCGATGGGTGGGGCGATCAGCAGCGCGAAGAAGCCGCGTTCGGCGGCGCTTGCGCGGTAAGTGAGCAGGTTGACGTTGATCTCATCATTCGCCAGCCCATAGCGTAGGCTGAAGTCGGTATCGGGGAGGATGTCGTATGCCTCATAGCCTGCCCGGAAGTGCCGTTTACCATCGCGGCTGATGGCGATGTCGTGGGTGTCGGAGTAGATCGCGGCGATGTCGTCGTTGGATGTTACGTCCACCGTGATGACGACTTCCTCCAGAGGGTGGGCCGAGAAGCGTTCGGTATCGAGTGGGTATACATAGCTCACCAAGCCCTGATCGACTTCGAGCACTTGGGTGTATTCCAGCTCGATGCGGCGTGTGTCGCCGGGTGCGATCGGGAAGACGTTTGCCTGCACCAGATCGCGCCCTATGTATTCGAGCAGCGCGGGGTCGCGGACTGCGCGCACGATGTCGTCATAGATGCGGCGGGCTTCTGCCTGTTCGAGCACACGCGCTTCGATGGGTTCGCCATCGACCCACATCACGAAGTCGTTGACGGCTGCGCCTTTGGGCAGGGGGAAGATGTAGGTGCCTTCGGCAATCTGGCTGCCGTCGTTGACGAAGACTTGGTCAACGTGTGTGGTGGCGATCTGGTTATCGATGGTGATATCCACATGGTGATAACGGATCGTGAGCCATTGTGGGTCGGTGAGCACGTCCGGGGGCATGGGGGGGGGTATGATGATGCCGTCGGCATGGGCGGGGAGCACGGGGAGCACGAGGCTCAAAGCCACAATGGATAGGACAAGGATGACAATATACTTCTGCATGGTTCGCTGCACCTCCTGATAGATATGCTTATCATGAAGACGTCAGGGGCGGGCGAAAGGTTCCCGCAGGAAATGTCGTGTTCAGCTAATCTTTATTTGATACCTGGTACAAAGGCCTCTATAGTCACCTTATCCAACTCAGCGCGTATGTAATTGGCCATCTCAGCCATGGGCATATCTACCATGGGATGCTCAAAACCCAAATCTGCGTTGAGTTGTTTTGCTACTTGTTGAGGCCAATAGCTACCGCTCATTTGGATAACAGAACCACCCCAATTGTGTGCTTTTTCACGCAGCTTGCTCCCCCGGCCTATTTGGTCAACGATGATGATTGTAGACATAAACCAATGAGTGCTTCCAAGCTCAATACGTCGTTGGAATCGGCTAACTTTGTCAAGAGTGATTTCTGGGTTGCCCCGCCCGATGAAACCAATG
>CAZJBO010000340.1:0-3432 GCA_964544075.1 uncultured Anaerolineae bacterium | reverse complement strand
GCTTGTGGGCCACCGTGACATTCTCCGGCACGCCTGCCTCGATCATCGCGCCGAGGTAATTCTCGTCTAGGGCATAAAGGATGCGCCGGCATTCCAACGAGGTTAGCCCGTCGATTCTCTCCAGCAGTGGCCCGCGTTCCTCTTGCCCGCATTCATACAGCCACACCAACAGCCACCCGATGTCCTCCATAGTGGTCTGGTTGAACGGGTCGGGGTTAGTGCTTTGCTGGTCGGCGCTGGTGATGATAGGGTTTAGGTCTTCGTGGTGCGCCATGTTAGGGTCTTCGACCAGGGGGGCTTGCAGGAAGGTATGTTCTAGCCCAAGCTGGCGCATCGTATCCGTCACACGCTCTGCCCCGATGTAAGGGTTGCCGTTGCCCATATCTTTCATGATGGCGTTGGTTGAGGGGTTGTTACTGCATGTCATCATACCGGTGATCCAGTATGCTTGGTCATGGCTGGGCGGTGCGTTGAGCTGGCGGAAATAGGTTATCAACAGCGGAATTTTGATGAGACTCATGCCGCTGTAGGCCACGCCGGGGTTGAGGGAGAAACCTTCGCCGCTTTGCAGGTTATAGCAGAAGGCCGACCCCATACGCTCGGTGCGTGGGACATAGTTTTGTTCGTATAGGTAGTTCATCACCGCATCGCCCAGCATCGTCATATCCACGTGGTGTGAGGTTGCGGTGTCGTCGTCGTTCAGAGGGGTGTCGCCCCAGGGTGATTGGGCAGGGATTACCGCCGGAGGGGTGGGCGTCATGGGGCACTCGGCTGGCGGGTTGGTGACGGCGGGCACGCTGTAAATATCGCCCTGTACTTCGACCAGCTCTTGTTCGGGGGCTGTGTAGTTATAAAAAACCCACGCGGTCCCGGTCTGGTAGTCGGGGTAGCTGATCTGTATCCAGGGGAAACCGGCGTGGCGCTGGAGCACTTCATAGCTTTCACCGGCGTGGATCACGCCGACGCGCCCAAAGTCGGTGCCCGGCCCACAGCGGACGTTGGCGTGGTCGATGGCGCGCGCGACGACACCGGTGCTGACGCGCGCGGTGAGGCTGGGCGTAGGGGATGGTGTTATTAGGCTCGGTGTCGGGGCTGGCGCGGCGGGGGTGGGCATGGGGGCGCCTGCTGCGACGATATTAGTATCGACAAAGGGCACCTGGTTCAGGTCGCCGGTGAGCATGAGCAGGTCTTTGAATATCCAGCCGGGCTGTACCGGGTCGCCGAAGGTGATGAGCAGCCAGGGGTAGAGTTCGTGACGCCCGATTACCGGATATTGCGCACCGGCACGGATGCTGCCGATATTCGCGTAGTCAACGCCTGGGCCGCTGCGGACGTTAGCTTGTTGCAAGGCCTCGGCATACACGTTGTATGGGGCGGTGGGGGTGGGGGGGGTATCTTGTGCTTGTGTGATTGCCACCAAGCCCAGCAGTATGGTTAGGCTGGTGAGTGTGTATAGTATCTTTCGCATCATGTGCCCAATAATAACACGAAAGGGCGCTAAGGGGGCTGCCCGAAAGTCTGTGACGTCCCCGCTTTTGCCCGCTTGTCGCGGCGCAGAGTGCGCCTAAGCGCGGCTTTCGCCTGATGTTTATGGAAGTTGGCGAAATAATCTGGCAATCACGCTGCGCGGAAGTCAGGCGTTAGGCGCGAAGACAGAACCGGTGCGCAGCTGGCGGCATAGGCGCGCCCGTTTTGCCCACGCGCGCCTAACGGGTATAATCCCCGGCGCCACAAGCACCTAGCGAAGGAGCAAAGGTCACCGTGCAAGCGCTCATTACCGGTGTTGGCGGATTTGTCGGGCATCACTTGGCAGTATACCTCGCCCAATATGCCGATCTCAAGCTATACGGCAGCGTCTTCGAGCCGGTCAGCACGCATCAAGCGTTGCAGAACGCTACCGGCATCACACTTCAACAGGTCGATCTGCGCGATGCCGAAGCAGTCTATGCCCTGATCGAAGCTGCCCACCCTGATTTTATCTTCCACCTGGCGGCGCTGGCTTCGGTGGGGCGTTCGTGGCAGCACCCCTGGGAGACCATCGGTAACAATGTCCAGGCGCAGCTTAACATCTTGCAGGCGCTCGCAGCGATGGCGATGCGCCCACGCATGTTGATTATCGGCTCCGCCGACCAATATGGTTTGGTGCACCCGGACGAGAATCCCATCAGTGAGGATACGCCCTTTCGTCCGAACAGCCCCTACAGCGTGAGTAAGATCGCCCAAGAGATGCTGGGGCGACAATATTTCTATAGTCACCAGATACCTGTGATATGCGTGCGCCCATTTAACCACATCGGGCCGGGACAGCGGCAACAGTTCGTCGTGCCCGACTTCGCATCGCAGATCGCCAAAGCCGAGGCAGGCCTCATCCCGCCCGTGATGAGCGTCGGCAACCTCGACGCCCAGCGCGACTTTACCGACGTGCGCGATGTGGTATGCGCTTATTACTTGGCGATCACGCGGGGCACGCCCGGCGCAGTGTACAATATCGGTAGCGGCAAGGCACACAGCATTCGTGCGTTGCTCGACACCCTGCTCGACCTCAGCGATACCGACATTACGGTGAAACACGACCCCCGCCGGATGCGCCCCTCCGACGTGCCGCGCATGGTCTGTGATGCGCGTAGGCTCTACACCGACACCGGCTGGCAGCCCAAGATCGCGTTCGAGCAAAGCCTGTCCGACGTATTGAACGAATGGCGGCAGCGCGTCACGACAGACAGTATTGATACATAGTCATAGAGGATAGACAAACCATGAGCAAACGCGCCCTAATCACCGGCATCACCGGTCAAGACGGTTCGTACCTGGCCGAGTTCTTGCTTGAGAAAGACTACGAGGTCTTCGGCCTAGTACGCCGTACCAGCACAGTAAACTTTAGCCGCATCGAACACATCCAAGACCGCATCACTCTGGTTTCAGGCGATATGCTCGACGAGATGTCGCTCATCCAGGCGCTCGACCAGCACAAACCACACGAGATTTATAACCTCGCCGCACAAAGTTTTGTCCCCGATTCGTGGACCCAGCCGGTCTTCACCGGTGAGGTAACCGCGCTCGGCGTCACGCGGCTGCTGAACGCGGTCCGCACCGTGAACCCGAAGACCCGCTTTTACCAGGCATCTTCAAGCGAGATGTTCGGCAAGGTGCGCGAAGTGCCCCAAAGCGAGAAGACCCCCTTCTATCCCCGCAGCCCCTACGGAGTCGCTAAGGTATACGGGCACTGGATCACGGTCAACTACCGCGAAAGCTACGGACTACACGCTTCTTCCGGCATCCTGTTTAACCATGAAAGCCCCCGTCGTGGCCTTGAATTCGTCACACGCAAGGTGACAAAAGCGGTCGCGCGTATCAAGCTGGGCCTAGACGACAAAGTGTTCTTGGGCAACCTCAACTCGCGCCGCGATTGGGGCTATGCTCCCGACTATGTAC
>CAZJBO010000339.1:0-3441 GCA_964544075.1 uncultured Anaerolineae bacterium | reverse complement strand
GTGACGTAAGTTTTCACCTTGACTGCTCCACGTATTGTACATCGATCAAGCTCAGCCCCTGTGGAGGGGCGGTTGGGCCGGCGCGTTTGCGGTCGGCGGAGGCTAGGATCGCGGCGAAGGCTTCGGGGCTAATGGAGCCGTCGCCGACTTTTACCAGCGTGCCGACGATGCTGCGCACCATGCGCTGTAGAAAGGCGTTAGCCTCTACGGTAAAGGTCAACGTCGGGCCGGGTTTTGTCCACTCTGCCCTGTATATGCGGCGCACTGTGTTGGTGCTCTGCGGGTGGGTGGGGCGGCCAAAGGCGGCGAAGTCGTGCTCGCCACGGAGGTGTTGAGCGGCGGCTTGCATGGCCGAGAGGTCGAGCGTGCGCGCCACGTGCCAGGTGGTGCGTGCGTACAGGGGGTGTCGGACGCCGACGTTGTAGATATGATATTGGTAAGTGCGGCGCAGTGCGTCGTAGCGCGGGTGGAAGCGCGCGTCTGCGACTTTTAGCTCTTGCACTGCGATGTCGCGGGGCAGCAGGGCGTTGAGCGCGCGTTGTAGCGCGTCTGGGCTGTGCCGCCACTTTGCATCCCAGGCGATGACCTGGTGGTGGGCGTGGACGCCTCGGTCGGTCCGTCCTGCGCCTGTGATGTTAATGTTTTGTTGCGTGGCCGACCGGAGCGCAGCTTCGAGTGCGTTTTGTATGGTCGGCACGCCGCTCTTCTGGCGTTGGAAGCCGTGATAGGCGCTGCCGTCGTAGGCGACCACGGCGCGGTAGCGCACGGTTTTTATTCCTCGGCGCGGTCTACCAGTTCGAGGATGACCATGTCGGCGGCGTCGCCTTTGCGTGGGCCGAGCTTGAGCATCCGGGTGTATCCGCCGGGGCGTTCTTCGTAGCGTGGTGCGAGTTCGTTAAACAGTTTTTTGACGATCTCTGTGCTGCTCAGGCGTGCGGTCGCCAGGCGGCGTGCGTTGACTTCCTTTATGCCGCCGTCGGCTTTGCCGCGTTTGGCGAGCGTGATCAGCTTTTCGGCCTGGGCGCGGATCGCGCGGGCTTTGGCCTCGGTGGTGCGCAGGCGTTCGTGTTCGAACAGCTGTGTGATCATCGTGCGTCGGAGCGCGGTACGGTGTCCTTTAGAGCGATTGAGTTTTTTTCCTGCTACTCTGTGGCGCATCGTTCTTTCTTTATCCTTCTTCTTCCGGGTTTACCGATTTTTCGATCTCTTCCGATAGGAAGTTTTTCTCGCGCAGGCGGTCCATTAGTTCGAGCAAGGATTTCTCGCCGAAGTTGCGGATGGCGAGCATGGCATCGGAGCCGCGTTCGAGCATTTCGAGCACTTCACCTACGTTGGTGATCCCGGTGCGTTTGAGTGAGTTGAACACGCGCACGCTCAGGTCGAGTTGCTCGATGGGTGTGTCGTAGATCTCGCGCGGCACGCCGCCTTCTTCCTCTTCCTCTTCCTCGCTGGGCGGGATGAGGTCGTCTTCTTTGACGCCGGCGACGAGGCGGAGGTGGTTGATGAGTATCTGTGCCGATTGTCGCATGGCTTCTTCGGGGCGCACGGAGCCATCGGTCCAGATTTCTAGGATGAGTTTGTCATAGTTGGTGCGCTGGCCGACGCGGGCGCGGTCTACGTCATAATTGACGCGGCGCACTGGGCTAAAGATGGCATCAACGGGCAGTTCGCCGATGGGGAGGCGGTCGCGTTCTTCGGCGGGCGAGTAGCCTCGGCCTTTTTCGACTGTCATTTCCATCTCGAAGTCGGTGTCTTTGCCGTCTATTGTACAGATGTAGAGGTCGGGGTTGATGATCTCGACTTCTGGTGGGCAGATGATGTCGGCGGCGGTGACGACGCCTTCGCCGTGTATTTCTAGGCGGATGCGTGCCGATTCGACGTCTTGTATGGTGAGGCGCAGCTGTTTGATCTGCAAGATCAGCTGTGTCATATCTTCTTTTACGTTGGGTATGGTCGAGAACTCGTGGGGTACGTCTGTGACACGGATCGAAGTCACGGCTGCGCCGGGCAGCGATGAAAGTAATACGCGGCGCAGCGCATTCCCGATTGTGATTCCATACCCGCGCTCTTGTGGGCTGATGATGAATCGCCCGTAGTTGCGCGATGTGGCGTCGCCTTCGATTTTGGGCAACACCATATTATTGGTGGCGCTCACGCACTCCCTCCCTGGCTATGCCTGCAAAGGCTCGGCACTGGTTGCTATTACCGCGAGTAGTATTCAACGATCAGTTGTTCGTTGACTGATGTTTCGATTTCTTCGCGCTCTGGCTGGCGCACGACGCGCCCGCCTAGTGTGTTGACGTCGAGGCTCAGCCATTCTGGGATGGGGGAGCGGCTCTCTGCCATTGTGGCGCGGATTTCTTTAAAGTAGGTGCGTTTCCGGCTGCCTTCGCGCACGCTGATTTCGTCGCCGGGCCGCAGCATCATTGATGGGATGTCGGTGCGGCGTCCGTTGACGTTGAAGTGGCCGTGCGAGACGAGCTGGCGGGCCTGGGCGCGCGATGTGGCGAAGCCGAGCCGATAGACGATGTTGTCGAGGCGTCTTTCTAGGATGATGAGGAGGTTGACGCCGGTCATGCCGGGGCGTTTGAGGGCTTCGGCGTAGTAGCGTTGGAATTGGCGTTCGAGCACGCCGTAGATGCGGCGTACTTTCTGCTTTTCGCGCAGCTGGAAGCTATAGTCGGATGCGCGTCCGCGTCGGTATTGGCTGTCGCGTCCATGCTGGCCGGGCGGGTAGGGCCGCCTTTCTACCGAGCATTTGGGCGAGAGGCAGCGTGTGCCTTTGAGGAAGAGCTTTTCTCCCTCGCGGCGGCAAAGTTTACAACTGGGTCCGGTATAACGAGCCATTTCTTGTTGATACTCCCTGTTTATACGCGCCGCTTTTTCGGCGGGCGGACACCGTTGTGCGGGATGGGGGTTACGTCGGTGATCGAGCGTACCTTTAGCCCGCTTGCTTGTATCGCCCGGATGGATGCTTCGCGTCCGGGGCCTGGTCCTTTGACAAAGATGTCTACTTCGAGCATCCCGTGTTCTTGCGCGGCTTCGGCGGCTTGTTGTGCAGCCATCCGTGCGGCGAAGGGTGTGCTTTTGCGGCTGCCCTTGAAACCGTTGGTGCCGGCGCTGGCCCAGGTGATGACGTTCCCTTGCTGGTCGGTCATGGATACGATGGTGTTGTTGAACGTCGCATGGATATGTGCCTGACCGTAGGGCACATTACGTTTTATTCTCTTGGGCCCACCACGGCGTGATGATCGTCGGCGCCCCATTTTGCCTCCTGCAAATTATAAATGGTTATTATAACACAGTGCGTTTGTTTTTCTTCCCGGCGGCTGTGTTTATTTCTTGGTCATACCACGGCGCCGACCGCGACCGGCGACCGTCTTCTTCTTGCCACGGCGTGTGCGGCCATTGGTTTTGGTGCGTTGCCCGCGTACCGGCATA
>CAZJBO010000338.1:0-3442 GCA_964544075.1 uncultured Anaerolineae bacterium | reverse complement strand
TGCAAGGGCGGTGTTATTATCCGGGCGGGCATAGATGCCGCCGTCTACCTCCAGGTTGCAGTGGGGAGCGCGTGTGTCTATCATCCGGCGGGCGCGCCGGAGCTTGTCCAGGCTGCGGTGGATGAACTTCTGTCCACCCCAGCCGGGGTTGACCGTCATGACCAAGAGCAGGTCGATATCGGCGATGATGTCTTCGACCATCGCAAGGGGGGTTGCGGGGTTGAGCGCTACCCCTGCTTTGACGCCGCTCGATTTTATCATCTGCACCGTGTGATGTAGGTGTGGGCAGGCCTCGGCATGGACGATAATCATGCCGGCGCCGGCCTCGGCAAAGGCTGCGATGTGGCGCTCTGGTGCGACGATCATTAGGTGTGCTTCAAGGAACATTCCGGGTACGCTGCGATGCACGGCCTCCACGACCGGTGGGCCGAAGGTGATGTTGGGCACAAACACGCCGTCCATCACATCGATCTGGATGCGGTCGGCGCCGCCGGCCTCGGCAGCCCGGACTTGTGCGCCGAGCTGAGTTAGGTCGGCGGAGAGGATGGAAGGGACAATGCGGATGGTCATCGTGTTGTTCCTCGGTATATTCATTCGACGGTTGTATTTCTACGAGCAAAGCACATCCGGTGGGGTGCCGCCCCGCACCCCACCATGCCGCTACTACGCGCCTTATGCCTTTGTGATAAGCTCCTGCCCGCCCATGTAGGGCCGCAGCACCTCCGGCACCACCACCGAGCCATCGGCTTGTTGGTAGTTCTCCATGATGGCGATCATTACACGCGGCAGCGCCAGCCCCGACCCGTTGAGGGTGTGTACAAACTTGGCTTTGGCCTTCGGCTCTGGACGATAGCGCACATTGGCGCGCCTTGCCTGAAAGTCGGTGCAGTTGCTCACCGAGCTAACCTCTAGCCATTCCCCGCAGCCGGGCGCCCACATTTCTAGGTCGTATGTCTTTGCAGCAGAGAAGCCCAGGTCGCCGGTCGCGATCTCGACGATGCGCCACGGGATGTCCAGCGCCCGGCAGATGTCACCGGCGTGTTGGAGTATCTCGTCAAGCGCGGCGTAGCTATCTTCTGGCCGGGTGAATTTATACATCTCGACTTTTGCGAATTGGTGACCGCGCTTCATGCCGCGCACGTCGCGTCCGGCGCTCATCTTCTCGCGGCGGAAGCACTCGGTATATGCCACATAGCCAATCGGCAGCTGGGCTGCTTCTAGTATCTCGTCTCGGTGCAGGCTTGTTAAGCTCACCTCGGCGGTGGGGAGGAAGTAGAAATCGTCTTCCGCATCGTGGTAGAGATTATCGCGGAATTTGGGCAGCTGTGCGGAGCTGTACATGGTCACTTCATGCACCATGTACGGCGAGATGACCTCGGTATAGCCGTGCTCGGTTATGTGGAAGTCCAACATCCAGCTGATGAGCGCGCGTTGTAGGCGTGCTCCGGCGCCTTTGAGGACATAGAAGCGCGTCCCGGCGAGCTTCACACCTCGTTCGAAGTCGAGGATGCGCAGCGCCGGGCCGAGGTCCCAGTGAGGCTGTGGCTCGAAGTCGAAAGTGGGCAGCGTGCCGAAGGTCGCCGTCACGGTGTTATAGCTGTCGTCCGGCCCGACGGTCAGGCTCTCGTGCGGCAGGTTGGGCAGCCATTGCATGTGCTCGTCAAGCGTGGTTTGCACGGTCTTGAGCGCCGCGTCTAGCCGGTTGATGCGTGCCACGACCTTTTTCATCTCGGCGATCTTGACCTCGCGTTCGGTTTTGTCGCGGGTGCGCCCGATCTGCTTGCTGACACGGTTGCGGGTTGCACGGAGTTCTTCGACCTCGGTCAGGATGGCGCGGCGCTCGACATCAAGGCGCACGACTTCGTCGATACGTGCCACGGTCGGTGCGTCGTTGCGTTTTGCGATCTGTTCTTTGACCCATTCGGGCTTCTCACGGATGAGTGTGATATCTAACATGGTGATATAAAAACCTTTCGTTGCATTTTGTTTGGCCTGGGGTGGTTTTATTCTTGGGGTTCTTTCTGCTCTGGTGTGGCAGCAGAAGAAGGCGGAGGCACGTGCCCCCTCACCTCCTGCTGTTCAGCATCGATGGGCGGTGCGGTAAGGTCGTGGTGCAGCTGCCACAGTGCCCATACCCCGCCGATGGCGATCACTGCGAAGATGATGAAGTCCCATACTTCGCGGGTCAGAAAGCTGATGTGTACTGCTGTATCACCGACATCCATTGCGCTACCTCGTCTAAACAAGGTAGTGGTAGACGATCAAAATGTCACCACTACCATAAACAAAAACCCCTCGCCTGTGCTGACCAGGACGAGGAGATGCTCGTGGTGCCACCTGGGTTTGCCCGTGCCTCGCGGACGCGGACCTTGCCGAGTCGCTTCGCGCGACTCTGTGCTATAACGGGCGCGCCCGGCCCCGATTAGGGGGCGACGTATCGGGAGTGGATTTCGACCGGCCCGCGATCGCCTTGCACCGTCCGGCGACTCTCTGTCCGCGTGCGCGTGGTCTACTTAGCTCCGTCGTAGTCGATGCGTGTAGTGTATCAAGCGCGGCGGGGGATGTCAATGTTTGGGCGGGGCTGAGTGCGCAAAAGTCGGGGGGGGTGTGTCGTCTAACACAGGCCTCATGTTATGCGGGGATGTGTTAGACGACACATTTGTCCTCTGTGCTTATCGGCGCTTCCCACCGAGGAGGCGCAAGATGAACAGAAAGAGGTTGATGAAGTCTAGGTAGAGGATCATCGCGCCAAAGATCGCTATGCTCCGGGTCATGACCGAGGCGTCGGCGATGCTTAGCATCTGGCTTTGTGTGGCCATCATTTTAATCTTCTGCGTGTCATAGGCGGTGAGGCCGGTGAAGATGATGACGCCGAGAATTGAGACCAGCCAGTATAGGCCATCGCTGTGCAGGAAGGCGTTTAGTAACATGGTGATGATTAGGCCGATCACCCCCATAAAGAGGATGGCCCCCAACTTGCTAAGGTCGGCTTTTGTGGTATAGCCGACAATGCTCATCGCGGCGAACATGGCCGCTGTCGAGATGAAGGCCAGGGCGATGTCGCCGCTCGTGTAGACGACGAAGATGAGCGAGAGCGTGAGGCCGTTGATTGCCGAAAAGAGCGCAAACAACAAGCTGGCCTTGCCCGGCCCTAGCCGGGTGATGCGTGCGCTGAGATATATTATCAACGCAAACTCGGCTATGATCGCGCCGATGAACACGATGGGGTTGGCGAGCGTTCGCCATAGGCCGGTCGAGGCCACGACAGAAGATACGAAAGCGGTGATGAGTAGCCCTCCGGTCATCCACATATAGACCTGGCGCATTACCTCACTGATGTCTACGCTTATGTCCAGTTCGGCTGCTTCTATGTGTGGTCGATAGTTTGTGTTCATTAGAAGGAACCTCCTTTACTCTAACTCAATGTTACTTAATCCATTCT
>CAZJBO010000337.1:0-3445 GCA_964544075.1 uncultured Anaerolineae bacterium | reverse complement strand
GGCGATCACACAAGCGGTCATGTGCACATCCACCGGGCGGAACATCCCCTCGTCTATCCCGTCCTGGATAACCTTCTCGATCAACCCGATGTAATTGGTATAGGTATGGACGAGTGTTTGTTGTACCTTCTCGTGCTGCCATGCCTGGATGAAGAAATCGATGTACAGGCCCACATAACGCAAGTTTTCCGCGAAGGCTTTCTCGGAATCACAGATCATGACGTGCAAGCGTTCGGGCGGCGTGAGCGACTTTGTCTTATCGGTGAACTGCTCGAACAACGTGATAAAGTCGTCGAACACCATAGTTATCATTTCGATAAAGAGCGCCTGTTTGCTCTCGAAATACCAGTAGAGCGTGCCTTTGCTCAGCCCGCTGATGCGAACGATATCGTCCATGCTGGTTTTGTCGTAGCCCTTTTCGGTGAATGCCATGATCGCTGCGCTTAGAATCTCGCGGCGGCGGGCTTCTTTAAGATCATCGGTCATCTTCTACCACCTCATATATATCCTCTCGGCTGACTGACCGGTCAGTCAGTCAAGATTGTACGCAAAAATCTTCAAATGTCAATAGGTTTATCGCAAAAACTTGGCCGCTAACAACGCGAATCATGCGTATGGATTTGTGGCGGCATAATTGCGAGTCTATAATACTCAAGGATACCTTAAGATATCATCGTACTGCCGGTGTGACCTGCTATGATTGGATTTGGGCGCTATAGTCAACACGCACTCCGTGCCGTGCGGTTTGCCCGTACGCTCGCCGAAGAATATCAACATGGAGAAGTGGATACCTGCCACCTCTTGGTGGGCATCTTACGCGCAGAAGGCAGCGTGGGCAGCCGTGTGTTATGCGAACTCGATATCAACCCTAAACGTGCGGGGTTGATGCTGCAAGAGCTGTACCCGGCCATTGAGGACCCACCCGATCCGCTCGAACTCTCCGAACCGCTGCGCCTCGCGTTAGAGCTGGCCGTTGACGAAGCACACTGGCTCTCGCATCACTACATCGGCACCGAACATCAGCTCCTCGGCATCGTTCGGGGCGGCGGCGGGCACGCCTCGACCTTCCTGCAAGAGCATAACGTCAGCGCTCCCCAGGTACGCCGCTTGGTGCGCCGCCTAGTGCAATCGGGTGTGATGGAAATTAGCTTGGAATCGGCGCGCTCGATGGCACGCCTGAGCGAGCTAAGCCGACGTGCGCTCGGCGCAGCCGAACAGCTCGCGCGGGAGAAGGCACATGAACAGGTGAGCCTGATTCACCTCTTGCTGGTTATCAGCCAAGAGAAGCGCAGCCCGTGCCGATCTATCCTGATCGAGAACGGCTTCCGCACCGACGACCTTGCCGCCAGCCTGAACGAGGCTAACCCGCCCACCGGCAGCCCCCTGGACATCATCCTCAACGGCGCAGTGGAAGAAGCCGACCGCTTGGGATCGATCTATACCGGCATTGACCACATGTTGTTGGCGATATCATTACACCCGCGCGGACGACGCATTTTGCAGATGTACGGGGCCGCGCCGAAGAAGGTCGAGCAGCAAGTGCGCGATATCATCGGGTGATGCCCGCTCAATCTTGCGCCCGCCGGCCCTCTGCGAGCAAGCGATAACTAAACACCTCACCTGCCAGCTCAGCCGGGCGGAACGTGCGCGTAAATGTGGCGATCGCGCCCACATTGAGCGGTCCGGGGACGCTTACCGTCCCCACCCCCACCACGCGGTTGCGCGCATCAAAGAGCGTGATAGCCACGGTCACTCGGCTGAGCAGATGCGGGCTGTCGTTGGTCACCACGCCGTCGAAGCGTAAGGCTCCGTCGGGTTCGGCCTGCGGTAAGCCCATCACCTCCACGGGGTTGACCACTTGGGTGCTTGTGGCAAAATCGACGCCATCCCCGGCGGCCCACAATACATAATCCGAGGCATCGATGAGCCGCGTGTCGTAAAGCAACACGTTGAAAGGCGCAGCCTGCCCCGGCATCAAGATTAATACATCGATCTCGTCGTAGCCTTCCGTGATGACCGCGCCGGAGATGTCGAAGAGCTGCCCGGTTACCTTGACGTGCTGGAGGGGGTAGACGCTTTGGTTGATTACCTCACCCATGATGTGATACGCGCCGGTGGCGTTGAACCCGGTGTGGGTGCTCTGGAAGGTGAGCGCATCGGGCACGACCTCGGCGGTCGGCGGCGGCGCGGGCAGCGGCGTAACGGTGGGGATGAGGGTTGTTGTAGGGGGGAGGGTTGGCGGGGTCTGGTGCACACATCCGGGGAGCGCGGCGCACAACACCAGCAAGATCAAGCACACGCGCTGTATACGCCACATACCACATTCCCAATATCCGGCTGCGTTATCAGGGTGCCGGTGGCGCGCCCCCCAGCGCATTCGTAACGGGCAGAGCTGCGATCGCATCACCCACCAGCTCGACGTTCACCACTTCGATAAACACCCAACCGCGCGTCCCGCCGGGCGTCGTCACAAAGAGCCAAGTTGTCTCGGCATTGCGCCCGGTCGCCGAAAGCACCGCACCGTTACCCAGCTCTTCGAGCACGCCGTATTGCTGCGAGGATGGCCCCTCCCGGATGTTTGCCTTGCTATACACGGTCACGCGCACCGCGCCGGGTATCACGGTCGGCTCGACCGTGGGGACCGGGGTCTGGGTTGCGTTGGCGCAGCGCGTTTGTGCATCGACGCGCCGGCTTTCTACATCGGCGTCGTAGATGACGCCCAGCGCGTTTTGATATTGCTGCACTGCCGGGCAATAATCGCCGAGGTTATAATAAGAATTAGCATACCCTCGGTAAGCCTCGAACAATTTGAGCGGCACATCGCGATAGTCCGGTACCGGGAAGTTGCGCAGAGCGTTGATGGCGACATCCCAATCTACGCCCATGTAGCCTATCGCGCTTAGGTATTCGGCGGCCAAGTCGCGTTGATATAGCAACTCTTGCGATACCGAGCCGTAGATCATGGCACGGTCGATCAAGTTGATGCCCTCTTCGAGACGGTTTTCTAGCTGGTCTTTGATCCGCAGAGTGCCCAGACCTACCAATGCATCAAAGAGCATTGCCCGTGTTTCATCGGCCCGATAGTCTGGCGCGGCGCCCATCAATGTATCCAACAGAGTGATAGTCGTCTCCCAGTCCTGCGCCTGGTATGCGCTCTCAGCCTCGGCAAAGACCTCATCTACATCGAGTATCGGTGTCGGTGGAACCTCGCCCGGCTCTGCGGTGGGGAGGGGTGTAGCGGTGGGTACGGACGTGGGCGGGTTTTCCAGATACCAACGTACCCTCTGGTATTGCTCCTCTGCGTCGGCATACGCACGGTTTAGGTTGATTACCGCCCAGAGACGTTCGTAGGCCAGCTCATAGTTGCCTGCCTCGATGTCTGCGAGTGCTTGCTGATATTGAAATTCGGTCTCGGAGCGCACGCGCGCTACATCGGTTGCGCATA
>CAZJBO010000336.1:0-3447 GCA_964544075.1 uncultured Anaerolineae bacterium | reverse complement strand
GCTGTGCCGACCCAACTGCCGACCGAGAAATGGGATTTGCGCATCGGGATAGTTGCCGGGCACCGAGACCACGACTCCGGCGCGGTGTGTGAGGATGCGTCAGAGCTAACCGAGGCCGCCGTAAACTATGCGGTGGCCGAGCTGGTTGTGACGTCGCTGCGCGGCATGGGCTATGATGTGGACCTGCTCAGCGAATATGACGAGAGGCTCAGCGGCTATCAGGCCAATGCCCTAGTCTCCATCCACGCCGACTCGTGCGACTATATCAATGACCTTGCCACAGGCTTCAAGGTCGCCGCCGCCGCCGGACGCATGACCGCCTTGCCGCAAGACCAACATCTGGTGCAGTGCCTAACCGAGCACTACGGCGCGGTCACCGGGCTGCCGGTGCACGCCAGCATCACCGAAGATATGACCTATTACCACAGCTTCGGTGAGGTATCACCGCACACGCCCGCCGCGATTATTGAGGTCGGCTTTCTCTACCTCGACCGCGAGCTGCTCACCCAACATCCCGACGTGGTGGCGAAAGGCATAGTTGACGGCTTGTTGTGTTATCTAGAGACACCCGTTGCCACGCCGACTTCACAGTTTATCGAACCCGCCGCGTCGCCTTCGCCCGCGCCCACCGGCGTGGTGCCCGATATGCCCTAACAGCCCGCAGCATTGCGCGGCGGGACCCCCTTGTGGGGTCAGCGGCGTGCGCCAGAGAGGTTACGATGCACCGGTTGGGGGCTTTCCGACATCAGGCGCGCGTATGCGCCTTTCCATAGGTTGGGCTTGCGCGTGAAGCGCGTTACCTTGATGCTGGCGAAGTGGGGTAGCATCCCCACCAACACTACCGGCAGATGGTCCCACGCATCGCTGCGGATCAAGTCTTCCAGCTCTTTAGCCGAGCGCTCGGCCCACGACCATTTCTGCCGGAAGCGTTCGGCCTTTAGCCAATAGTTCCGCTTCTCCCATGCCAACGAAGACTCGTCAATCCCTTTAGCGATCTCGCGCAGACAAAACATCAACATCGCAGCGATATCTTTAGTCTCACCGTCAAGAGAGGGCTTCTGGCTCAGGCGCCGCAGCAGCTCTGCCGAAGTCCGCATCATTTGGTTGCGCACCTTGCCGGGGCTATCGATTTTAAATGTCCGACTCACTAACTACTCCTATAATTACAGGCACAACACACAGAACAAGTGTGCGCATCCGTCGCGCACGGAGCAAACCTTACTGCGAAGCGGCATCCCTGTCAAGCGTAACCTCAGCCCACATCACCCGCTCCGTCCTTGTTCTGCACATCTTCGATATAGACAACCGGCTTGCCGGTGAAGAAAGCCACCGCCGGCGCGCGGTTGAAATACCAGCTTACAAAGAGCGCCATCAAGACGGCGGCGGTCATCACCGTGGGCTGCGAGTCACGGATGAACTGTTCCGCCGAATTCCAGACCGATGCCAGCGGCGTATTGAGTATCTGTATGCCGTTGATGACCACGGCGGCAGCATAGAGCAGCGCCAACCCCGCCACCACCCAGCGCATCTGATGCGCGCGCCCCCGCCACGCCAACACTAACGCAACCGTGAACGCCAGGCTAAAACCAATCTGCAACCAACCTGTGCTGGGCAGGTCTGCCCCTGCCGCGCCGCCTTCGGGACGTAGACTCTCTGCCAGCGCCATCGGGTAGAACACATACAACATAGGCACTGCTACATAGGAGACGAAACACAACACCATCATGAGCGAGAGGCCAAATGGCCGTCGGGGACGTTCGGGCGCGTTCATGACAAACCTACCTTGCTATCATCATCACCGGCATCGGTTGGCCCGCTTGATGCATCGGACGGCATCGGTTCGCCGTCTACCTGAAGATGCGGGCGCACCCTCGACCGGACTTCTGTCCAAAACTTTGTCTGAATCTGCGACCAGAGTTCCGCCCTGATCTGGGCCGGGGTTTGCGTCGTGTCGCCCTCCGGGTGTGGGGATTGTTCTGTCTTTGTATCCGTCCGGCTCCGCAGCTTCACCTGCGATACAGATTCCATTGTTTGGTTCAAGACGCTCCAGTCCGCGCCGCCCGACCGTCCCGGCTGCGGGACGGCTCCGCGTGGTTTGAAGACCGTCGCAAGCAGCAGCGCGATGAACCCTATCACGATGATTGCCGCCGCCTGTAGCAGTATCGGGCGCGTATATGCGTTAATCAAAGAGCCGAGCAAGCCCTTCGCCGCATCGGAGAGAAACATGCCGGCCTGCCGGTTCTCCATCCGATGGAACGACCGCGATATCTCCTGGCCGAGCATCCCGGCGCCGGGGAGCAATATGACGACCGGCACAAGCAGCGTGGCAAGCCCGCCGAGGAGCAGAGACCACCCCATCCAGTTAAAGAAAGTGCGTGCGTTGCGCACCACCACGATCACGATCAAGGCCAAGATCGCCAACGGCAGCAGATACCACAGCCCGCCCAAGAGCTTGGGGATGTTTATATTGTATTTAGTGTTCTGCAGCTCGCGCAGCTCCTGTTCTTGTTCTGTCGAGGGCAGGCTGTGTATATATTCCAAGAAGCTAAAGTCACCCGAAAGGCTCGCGGCGATCGCATTCATCGCCGGTTCGGTCACGGCGGCGCTCACCTCGGCGAGCATCGCCCCCGGTGGTTGGCAGAGCACGAGCGCGGCCTTGCCCTCCAGATGCCGCTTTAGCTGCGCTTCCTCCTCAGGTGTGCATTCGTCCCACGAGAGGATGAGTATGTTCGCCACCTCACGCCCTTGTGTCCCCAAAAGACGCATCCGGACCGGCGTCATCTCGATTGACCAATCAGACACCGGCGCATCGCTTTCCAGCCAATCAAAGGTCGCGTTGATATTGTGGTCGATCTGGTCGTGCAACCAATCGGGCGGGATGAGCAGATCGTTGATCCTTTGCCAATCGTCCACATCAAGGTTCCCGAAGATGTCGCTGATCGTCACATCGGTCTCTGCCACGCGCTGCTCGCCCAGCTCCCCATCTATCAATGCCGGCAGCAGGCCCGAAAGCACATCATCATACATCGCCGCATCGCGCAGCACCTCCGAGTAAGTCTCACGGGTGAGCGAGACCTGCACAAAGCTGACCAGCGAGGCCACCGTCGGCAAGACGAGGATAAACACCAGCGCCAAAAGCAGCCCCAATAATTTCCTCATACATCCCATGCATCAAAGCCCTTGTCTACAAAACGCTCTGCTCATCGCCTCTCCCGTGTGGCACTGCCCCTCGGCACCATCCCATGTACATCACTGCCCGGTAATCACCAGGTTATCGAAGCGCACTTTGACATCGCCTTCATCAAAAGCGCCGGCGGTCAGCCCGATCTTGCCGTGCCAATACGTCCCGTCGGAGACGCTGCCCAGGTAGGAGCCGTTCACCGCCACCGCGATCGTCTCGCCCACACAGGCCACACGCAAGATGTTACGCGCCTCGCCCGGCTCGAC
>CAZJBO010000335.1:0-3452 GCA_964544075.1 uncultured Anaerolineae bacterium | reverse complement strand
GACTGAGAGAAACGCCACCTCAAGTTGCCCAGCCCCAAGCGGGAGCAAGAAGAGATGCCGACGATGGCATAAACTTGTGGCGCTCATCGCGATACTATTAATACTCGCATATGGCCGGGGCCAACCGCACGCGCTCGCACAGCAGGACCCACCGACCCCGCCGCCTTCCGCTCCACACCCCCCTATACACCCCAACATGCAGTCATCCGAGGTGCCGATCGACGCTTTAAGCGCCTTCCACCGCAGCGGCCAAACCTTCATTACCTGGCCGGAGGTGAGACCCGCCGACTTGAGCATCACCTATCGCGTATACCGGCAGCGCGCGCCGATCGATGCCGCGCACTTGGACACAGCGGACCTGCTCGCCGAACTCCCTCAAGGGTCGGGTGTGTATTGGACAGAGCACGCGCGGACGCCGGATAATTCGGTCCAGATCGGCGGTTACGAATCGCTGCACAATTATGTCATCACCGACCTGGGGCCGGAGCTTCCCGATGGGACCGGGTTGTTTGTCTGGACCACGCACGAAGACGGCGAGTTCTATTACGCGCTGCGCAGCAGTGACGGCAGCTTATTTGCCTCGGTCGGTCCCATCAGCGAGCAAGTAAGCGCCCCCGCTCCGGTACTGGTATGGCGGTCGAGCAATGGGCTGAGCCGGGTCTACACGCAGTTCATGGACTACGCCGCATACAACCCCACCTTTGATGCACCGCGCGCCGGTAACTATTACATGGGCCTGCCCAACTGGGAGGCGCTCTCGCAAGTGCGCAGCCAGATATATGCTTATAACTATTGGCTCGGCCTGCCCGTCGAAGAAGTGTGCGATGGTCCGCCCCCAGACCCCGCCCCCCTGGTCCTACACATCGAGGGTCACGGCACACGTTATGGCTCGCTGCCCTTCGCGCCCTATTTCTGTGCGGTGCATCTCTGGGGCGACGACCCCAATCAAAGCTGGTACTTTGGCTTTAGCGCCACGCACGATTACAGCGTCGAAGGGCCGGTGCGGACCGGCCCGATTGTCAACTACAGCGAGGCACGGCTGCTGCGCGCGGTCCATGAAGTGATCGCGCTGTCCGACATCCCCAGCATTGATGTGAACCGTATCTACGTCTATGGGCACTCGATGGGCGGCACCGGCGCGTTGATGCTTGCCCAACGCTACCCGCAGATATTCGCGGCTGCGTCTGCCAGCGAGCCGATGGTGAACTATGCGGCGGCGGAGATGTGGCTGGAGGAACTGGAGAGCAAGTGGGGAACACGCACGCTTAATCTCCCGGTCGAGAGCCGGGGGGCAGACGCGGCGCACCTTACGCGCTACGACGGCACCGGCGTGTGGGATTGGCAAAACCTGGGCGCACAGCTCAGCGCGCGGCGTGGTGACGAGATGGCATTCATCAGCATCGCGCACGGTACGCAAGATACCGTCATAGATTGGGAGACTGTGGTACGTCCCTGTTATGCGCATTTCTATGCAGGAGCGCGAGGGTTCCTCGGCGAAATCTGGACGGCAGATCACACATGGCTGAGCTTCCGAGAGCATCCGGATTGGCCCTTCGAGGCGATGGTCTTCCGTCTTGACGAGAGCTTCCCGGCGCTCGCCAACGCATCGGGGAGCCTTCCGGTGCCACCCGATGGCGTGGGCGGCTATAACATGTCGTTAGAGTGGTCGGCTTCGTGGCACGACTTTGCGGGACCGCCGGTTGATACGGCTGGCGAGTGGTCGGTAGCGCTGCGGAGCATGGCCGGCGCACAGACTGTAGACGTGACCCCACGCCGCCTACAACGCTTCGTGGTGACGCCGGGAGAGGCTTACATATGGCAAAACCTCAGCCTAGACGGGGATGCGGTGATACAAGAGGGAGAGGTGATCGCAGACGCGGACGGCTTGGTCACGGTGGTGGGCTTCAAGGTGAGCGAAACCGGTAGCAGGTTGGTGCTGCGGGAGAAGTGATAAGGCGGCAGGCTCTTACTCAACCGGTGCAGGACACCGCGTCGGCAACGGGGCGAGAAAGTCTCGCGGACGCGCAAATAACAATTCCGCCGTGCGCCAGACGGTCGGGCAACGTGTCTGGAAGTGTTTGGAGTTCTCGACATACGATATGGACGGCATGTCTGGGATCACAAACTCGAAAGACCTCCACGCCTCGTTCGCTTGTTGCACCGCCGCGAAGTCCCACGCCGCGCGCTGCAACTGCAAGTCGTGCGCCACGAGGATGGCTTTATCCTTGCCTTGTTGGGTCATCACCTGCATAGCGCAGAACGCGGCATCTAGCGTGTTGATATACTGCTCCGGCAAGTGCTTATGGATACGTAAAATCTGTCTGCCGTCCTCAATGCACGGGTCCTCTTCTGTCTGGCAGGCCGCCACCCACACACCCTCCTGTACTAAGATAGTCTTAGACTTTGTGTGCGCCAGCGTCCATTCGAGCAACTCTCTATTAGCTTCCCCGGCCAGCACCGCATCGTCTGCCCCCGGCTCATAGCCAAAGCCCAGGATGATCGCCACCGTCTCGGCATCCGATACGGCCAGCTTCCAACCCGGCGTCGGCCTTGCCCGGAGCCAATTATCTACCAGAGGGGAGGCGATGAGCAACACGTAACACATGGTGTAGACGATGCCCCCTATGATGTACACAGCGACAAGCCCTTTGGGGCTAATCTCCAGCTGGTGCTTGAAGAAACGGGCAGACGCCATGAGCGCGAAACAGACCACAAGACCGCCGACCGGATACAGTATAAAGGGCGCACAAATGTTTAATGCATTCATTTTACGGGGTTGCTCCATATTCCCATCGACCTCGTGGCTCTGCATACCCTAGTCCTTCTTCGCCTCGTCGTGCGCATCGTCCGGTTTAGCGAGGCGTGCACGACGCTCGGCAAGGTCGCGGTCGATGGCGGCAGGGTCAGGTTCGGGCACCCCGGTGATCTCCGGCAGAGGCGCACCGGCGGCAGCCTCAACGCGCGAGCGCACCGCGCTTGCGTCGCTTATCTTGCGCTCTGCCGCTTCCATACTTTCGCGCGCCTTGCGCAGCGCCCTGGTTAGGCGCTCCACTTCGGGCAGGACCGGCTTCTCTACCTCGGCATCGACAACCTCCGGTTGGGCGGACGCAGCGCGCTTGACGCGATAGCGCTTGGGCTTTCGCGGCGCGGCATCCGTGCCCTCGGCCTCCTCAGGCGGCGGGGGCGGGGGTGTGTCGTCAACAACAACCCGAATGCGCACCGGGCGCGGCGCGGACTCCGCCTCGACCGGCGGCGTTACGGACTGGGGTGCTTCACCGCCGGCTAAGCGCTGCTCGGCACTCGACACGGAACGGGCGGACGTTGGGGGCGGCGCTGCCACAGCCTCGGCCTGCCGGGCTTGCTGTCGGCTTAGATCACCGACCATTGCATCGAAGTAGTTTACGTTGCTGATTAGCTCGATGCAATGGTCGGTGATCTAAGCCGACAGCAAG
>CAZJBO010000334.1:0-3478 GCA_964544075.1 uncultured Anaerolineae bacterium | reverse complement strand
CCAGCCATTTTCCACCGCTCGGCTTCATAAGAAAAAACTACATCCTACACATTAACTCTGCGGCACTCTGACTCAACCGCGAATTACCAAACAACTCCCCACATCTCGTCCATAGACCACGTCTTCCACTGAAATCTTACCACGGCTAAAACGCAGTGAATCGGCTTTGCCTTTTTTGCAAGCGTGCGCTACAGTGAAATTATGCGTTCGAAGCAAGAGGAGTAGCATGAACAAGCCAACGCCACCTAACACCTTACAGGACCCCGACCCCTCGCCCTATACAAGCACTAAAGCAGAAGTTTTGCAGGCGGTCCGGGAAAACTCGATCCGGCGCGGCGTGTTCTTTCTGAAGAATCTCACCGCGCTAAACCTTGATGCGATCATTGCGCAGGTCGAGCATCTGGCCATGACTTACGATATGGAGGCGTGGCGTGAAGCATCCGCCGAGGCCGGCATCATGCCGGAAGCGTTAGACATATTGGATGGTTACAATCCGCCGGTTCCTTACCCCTACTACTTCTGCTTACCCAACGATCTCATCGCAACCCCGCAGTTGGTCCTCTATTATCGCAATGTCACCATGGTATCCAACAAAGTGATGAAGAACATCGGACTTGACACCACGCAATATGAGGTAGGTGTGCCCCCAGAAGCGGACAAGGCGACTCAGATCGCGCAACACTTGAACCAAATTACAAGCTCGCTTGTTTTACAAACGCCCCTGTTCGGTAAACGACGGCATATAGAGATGACCTACTCAAACATCGGTGCGAGTCTTGACGGTAGTTGGCGGAACGAGGTTGGGCGTCTAGCCTATACCACGCTCATAACCCCACTGATTGCACACCTTCACCAAAGAGGCAAACTACAGAGCATCACATATCGTCTCAAAGGGCGAATCGCGTTGGCCGACGAGGATAAAGAATCCGACAAGGAAAAAACAACCGAAGTCGCCGGGCTATGCTTAGACGACTTAACAGCCCTCCTGAGTGGTTTGGAGGAACGCCGCGTTGTTTACCGTCGGCTTGATATGATAAACGGCAACCAAGTTCTTCTCAACCGGCAGCTCTACTGGCACAACCCAGACACCCCCGGTCGCGGCGCTCGGATTGGCCCCGACCTCATCACCGAAGCCGCACAAGGTGACCAAGAGGTTTACCCGTGGGCGGGTGAACTGAAAGGCGGCGCCGACCCTGCCGGCTCGGATGAGCACTGGAAGACGGCAACTCAGGCGTTCAACCGCATTATTGATGCTGCCAAACAGACAGGCCGGCCTCAACCGATGCTGTCGTTCCTTGCCACCATTTTGGTAGACCGTGTAGCTAAGGAGGCGGAACTATGGTTGCAGCAGGGCAAACTGACGAGCGTGCATAACCTGACCAGAATCGCCAACGACCCTAATCTGCAACAAGCCTTTCTCGACCAAATGACCGCGTTCTTTGAAGCGAAATCGGCCAAGCAATGATGAAACAACTGATCTTACCTGGGATGGTCCCGCTGCTCACGAAGCATTCCATACTTGTCCGACAGACTTTCTCACACGGTGAGATTAGCCCCCAGACCGCGCGCATCACACTTGAGAAACAATACAACGGCCTTTTCGAAGAAACCAATATCTTTGACCGGCAATCGGTGAGCTACCAGGGCAACAAAGGCGAAGTATTGCACAGTTGGATCAAGTATCGGGAAGGGTTCTCGGCCCAACTTGTGGCGCGGTTCGTCCAAGACTTCGGTATCGAGCCAGGAGACACGCTCTTGGAACCGTTCAGCGGATCGGCGACGACGCTGCTGGTCGCCAAGGCGAAGGGCATTGACGCGGTGGGGATTGAAATCTTACCCATCTGCCACCTCGCATGGGCGGCAAAGTCACAGGTTTACGACTATGACCTCGACGAACTCAAGCGTGTCCGTGATTGGATTGCAGAAAACACACCGGGGCAAGCACAGTCGGCCTTTCCCCACATCGTCATAACCGACACGGCTTTCCCAACGCAAAACGAAAACGACCTGATGTTCTACACCGAGTGGGCCGAGCAACCGGACCTGTCCGGCGAAACTCGGTTGCTGCTACGGTTAGCATTAAGCAGCATACTTGAGGAGATCAGCTACACTCGGAAGGACGGTCAATATCTGCGCTGGGACAGCCGCGCGGAGAAGGTGCGACGGCGCAATGAGGCGCGCATTGCGCAGGGGAAGAAGCCGTTCAAAGGCATGGACAAGGGGCCGATCCCCAGCACGAAAGAGGCGCTCGTCGCCGCGCTCGACACCATCATCAAAGACATTGAAGTTTTGCAGCGCCGCCCCCGTTTAGGTGGCAGGCAAAGGCTCATCGAAAAGAGCGCGCTGGAGGCGCTACCCATGCTGGATACCGGCAAGTTCGCCGGCGTAATCACCTCTCCGCCTTACTGCAACCGCTACGATTACACCCGCACCTACGCGCTGGAGCTGGCCTATCTCGGCGCGGGAGAGGATGGCATCCGGGCGCTACGCCGCAGCCAATTGTCTTGCACCGTCGAGAACCGCTCGAAAGTGGAGCATCTGAGAGACGTGTACCGGACGCTGGGCCAGGAGGGGCGCTTCAACGACATCCTCCACGTCGTGCGGTCCAATCTGGCGTTTCAAGAGGTGAACGAAGCGCTGCGCATCCGCGAGAAGCGGGGTGACCTGAACAACAAGGGCGTGCTCCCGATGGTGGAGGGCTACTTCACCGAGCTGACCTTTGTCTTTGCCGAGATATTTCGCACTTGCCGCACCGGGGCGCAGGTCGCCTTTGTCAACGACAACGTGCGATATGGTGGAGAAGTAATCCCCGTCGATTTGCTCACCACCGACCTGGCGGTGCAATTGGGCTTTGAGCCTGTCAAGGTGTATGTACTGCCCCAACGCAAGGGAAACAGTAGCCAGCAGATGGGACGCTTTGGCCGGGAAGCAATGCGCAAGAGCATCACAGTGTGGCGGAGACCTTGAGGTGGCGAGCAGCCACCTGATAGGTTGTTGATGTACCCCCGATAAGGAGCCGTAACGACTTGGCAAAACTAACACTCTCCCAACTCCAACGCCACCTCTTCGCCGCCGCCGACATCCTGCGCGGCAAGATGGACGCTTCCGAATTCAAAGAGTACATCTTCGGGATACTCTTCCTCAAACGCAGTTCCGACGTGTTTATGAAGCATTACGAGGAAGTCTATAACAGCCACCTTCATCTCGGCGAGGCCGAAGCGAAAAAGCGTGCTGAAAGCACACGCTACTACGCCGAGATGTTCTATGTGCCGGCGCGCGCACGCTGGAGCTTCATCCGCGACGACTTGCACAGCAGCGTCGCGAACGGGTTGAACAAGGCGTTGATGGACCTCGAGACGAAAAACCACGAGACGCTCGGCGGTGTGCTCCAACACATCGACTTTAGCCGACAGGTCGGGCGCACGCGCCTGAACGACCGCCGGCTGCGCGCGCTGATTATGCATTTCAACAAGCACCG
>CAZJBO010000333.1:0-3493 GCA_964544075.1 uncultured Anaerolineae bacterium | reverse complement strand
CTGTGCCTCCCCGCGCCCGCGTATCGCGACGACCCGGAAGCTCAGCCTACGCTAGAAGAAACACGCCACATAATCGAACGCTGGGTGAACGCGCCCGGCTGGGATGATCGCCCGCTTGAAGAGCGCGCCAAGATGCTGCTTGACTTCGTGCAATACCTATCCACACTGCTTGATGGCCGCCCCCCCATCGAATGGCTCATGTTCCCCTTCAACGCCGTCATCTCCCTACAAGACCGGGCAGCGCAGCCTTCCGACCGCCAGCAGATCGACCGGCGCTGTGCTTCCGCTCTACAATGCTATGCTCTGACCCTACAAAGCGCCCACAAGCCGCGCGTCGGCATAATAGATAAGCAAAACCCAGATACCTTCTTTGCAAATCACCATCCCGACATCCCCCCAAGCCATTCGCCGCCCACCGGACGATAACTCTATCAACGCGATTTGCCGCACCTACGCGGGGGCGGTAAACTCACACAATGATGAATAGCACAACCCCGTACCACTATCACCTAATCAAGCACGATGATATGCGCGACGATACGGGAGAGGTTCCAACCGAAAAACCGGTGACGATCTTTGTCAACGGCCAAGAGCTGGCGACCTTCATGTGCACCCCAACTCACATCAAGGCAATGGCTCTGGGCTTTTTGCTCAACGAAGGCATCATTGCACGACACGAGGATGTGCGCGTCATAACCATGTGCAAACACGGCGGCTGCGTAGACCTGTGGCTCGACTCCAGCTTGCCGGTGCTATCCCCACAGCGCATCACAACCGGCTGTGCCGGTGGGGTTACGTTCGAAAAACTCAAAGCCGACTATCCACCGCTGACATCAAAGCTGACCGTCGGAACAACACAACTACACGCGCTGATGCACGCGCTGTATGGCGCAGCGGACGTCCATAAGCTATCCGGCGGTGTCCACACCTCGGCGCTTGCCCAGGAAGGGAAGCTGCGCCATGTGGTCGAGGACATCGGCAGACACAATACGCTCGACAAGCTGCGCGGTCTGGCCTTCCTGGAAGGCATCGAAACGCGCGACAACATCTTGCTGACCACAGGACGCATCAGCTCGGATATGTTGAGCAAAGCGCGGCGGATGCAAACCCCCATCGTCGTCAGCCGCAGCTCGCCGACCAGCCTCTCGGTAGCGATGGCGCGCGCCTGGAACATTACGCTGGTGGGCTATCTGCGGCGTAACCGAATGACCGCTTACGCGCACCCGTGGCGCCTAGAGACGGGGAACGCTTCCCCTCCGCCGCTATAAAGCTGCCGCATCTATCAAGAGAAGGAGTAACATTGCTCAACTACCTGGGATACAACGCTCGCTGGCTTACCCTCTCCTACCTCTCCTGGGGCATAGGCGAAGGGCTTTGGATATATATCCAGTCGCTCTACATCACCAAACTCGGCGCAAACCCCGAACAGATCGGCCTGGTGCTCAGCCTGGGCTGGCTCATCAAACTTCTGGTCTACCTACCGGCGGGATGGCTTGCCGACCGTTTTGGTCCGCGCAGGGTGATGATGCCGGTCTGGTTCCTCGGCACTACCGGGGTTATCGGGATTGCGCTGGCTCCCAATTGGCACTGGCTAATTCCGGGCTTTGTCATCTACGGCATGTCAGGTGCTGCCGTGCCGCTTTCGGGGGCATACCTAAGCCGTGTGGTGAAGCTGGAAGCCGCCGAACGCCCAGAACAAACCTTTAGCCGCGTGCTGACCACCCTTAGTGCAGGCTTCTCGATCGGGCTGATCTTCTCGCCCGCTCTGGGTGGCAAGCTGGCCGAGATAGTGGGCTTACAACCGGTCTTCGTCTTCTCGGCCTTCTGGTTTATCCTCTCCACGCTCGCCGCCATGCGCACCAAACAAATCCCACACACGCCACGCCACGCCGAAGCGTCCGGCTATGGCACGCTCTTCCGGCAGAAGTGGCTCATTTTCGTCCTGTTGGCAGTGGGGCTACTATTTGCCGCAGCGACCATATCCTCACCAACGGTGATGACGCCCAAGCTCCTGACAGAAGAACGCGGCGTAGAGACCGACCTCATGGGGCTGCTAGGCTCGATCAACGCCGCCGGTGCGACCCTCCTGAGCCTATGGCTGGGGCGCAACCGCAAACCCTTGCAGGCTCTCGCCGCCGCGCTGATGTTGATATGGATAGGGAGCGGACTGTTGTTGGTCTGTAACTACGCGGTTGGGTTGGGCATATCATACCTGCTGCTGGGCGGCCTGGGGGTGACACGCCCACTCATCGAAAGCATCGTTGTGCCACAGGTGCGTGAGGATCAACAGGGAGTACTGATGGCGCTCATAGGATCGCTCCAGGCGCTGGGGATTGCGACAGGCACCGGGATCGCCGGCAGCCTTTATGCCAATCGCGGCCCCACATCACCCTTTGTGTTTGCGCTCGCCGCGCTGCCTGTCGCCAGCGTGTTGTGCTGGCTAATATTGCGCCGCTGCTTACCAGAACGCCGAAGGGCATAGCGCAGCGTGGGCACTCTACGCTATAGCGTGCATCACTCTTAGTGACTTGCGTTTCATGGCGCAGTAGCCACATTCCGGCTACAATCGCTGCTGCAAAATACACTTATCACCCTCTGTAGGATTGAAATATGTCTGGTGAAACCAAACTGATTGTCGCTATGGTCTTGGTGTGCGGTCTTGTTGCCGCGATGCTCTGTGCGCTCGGCGCGCTGCTGCTGCTGGTAGAACCCGAAGAAGCTGCTGCCGCGCCCACCGCCGCCGGCGCAGCGCTCAGACCATCCCCGGTGGGCGGTGCATCGCCCACCTTCTATGTGCTCAGCACCCTACCGCCGGCCACCAATACGCCGGTCCCAACCAACACGCCGGTCCCAACTAACACGCCGCCCCCCACCGATACACCGGCCCCGACCGATGTCCCGCCCACCAACCCACCCGCACCCACCAACCCACCTGCCGCAGCACCGGCACCGACCAACCCGCCCGCCCCACCGCCGGCCTCTAGCAAGGGCCTAACATCCACCTTCCGGATAGAAGGCGGCCCAACCTTTGGCGTTAACCAGACCATCTGGTTTAACTTCCAGCTCCTCAACCCGACTTCCAACCCGGTTAGCTTTGGTCGTCTGGGGGTATCGGTAGAAGAGAACGGCGCGAATCAATCGGATTTGTTCCACACATCCTACAGCGAGACCACCTTGCAGCCCAACGATAGTTTGTTCAATAACTATCGTGACCACATCGAGATACCGCGTGCAGGGACTTACGTCGTGCGGCTGACCATCTGCTATCCGAACATCGGCGCGTGCGATGGCGGCAGCGGGGAATGGGAACAGCTTTCAAGCGGGGTGACGATCACAATCCAATAGAGTCTCGCCCTTCCCATTTTTGCACACACCCGCCCCGACTTGGCAACAGAGCCAATTCGGTGTTAGAGTCAAATATCTGCTTTGTTTGTTATAGATTTGCTCAGGAGGATAACGTGGCTACGCTGCCAAAGTTCGCTTTTTTCGAGGG
>CAZJBO010000332.1:0-3501 GCA_964544075.1 uncultured Anaerolineae bacterium | reverse complement strand
TGGAGGCGCTGCAAGGCGTCTATGGCGAGTGTGCGGTCGAGCTTGATCGGGTGGTTTTCATCCATCTCGAAGGGATCGCCGCCCAAGCCCCAGTAGCGGTTGGCCCACAGGGACACGGCGTATTCGGTGCGTCCCATCACAGCAGTGCCGTATTGATCTTCCTCGGCGTTGGTCAATGTGCGTGCCAGTTCGTCGAACTCATCCCAGCTTGTCGGCGGTTGGGCACCGTTCTCTTCAAGGCGTTCGGCATTATAGAATAGCAACATGGCCTCTGTGCTGAAGGGGAAGGCCATCAGCTGGTCGTCCCAGATAGTATAGAGCGCCAAAGACTCCGGTAGAATGTCGTTGAAGACTTCGGGCGGGTCGTTATGGACATAATCGTTGAGGCTAATGAGATAGTCTGGGTAGGCAAAGTCGCCAAGCCAGCGGTGTGGGATGCTGATAATGTCATACTCACCGGTGCCGCCGACAAAGGCGGTCATGGCGGTTTGGTATAGGGTATCGGGGTCGTTTACATCGGTGATCTTGACCGTTGCGCCGGTACGCTCGGCAAAGTCGTCGGCGACCATTTGTATACAAGCAGCTTGGGCGGGGTCGGAGAGTATGAGCGCGTTGAGGACCAAGCCTTCATCAGCGTGATGTGTGGATGCGGCACCAATTGGCGATATTGATAACATAAAGGCTGCCGCCAACATAACGGTCCATAATCGGCGGTTTTGTTTTAACATAGGTGCCCTCCTATGATTTTTAATGCCTCATGGCATTTTATTATGCGAGGCGCTTTTTGTATTATACCGTTTGCCGTCGTTCCGTTGAATATAAGCACATATTGCCAACCTAGTAACCCAGCTCTTGCAGGATGTCTGTGTTGATGATGATGCCAAGATTGTGTTCTGCAAGCGCCTCTTCATCGATCTTCTCGCGCCATTGCCGGAATGACTGATCTGCCGACAGGCGAACAGAGCGCATCTCAAGCTCGAATCCTCGCAGACGTTGATAATTTTCTATGATGGCTTCTGCTCGCGCTAGACGGTCTGGGAAACTTGCCAGGCGGTCTTCTAGTGATCTTATCGGTTGATTCCGCACGCGCTTGATCGGATTTCTGCCGTATTTATTCTTAGTAATATTGGCATTCCAGAAGTCGACGCGCAACGTGTCGATAATATCAAACATCGTGGTCAGAGCATCAGCAGTGGGTTGATGATTGTTGCTCTGCGTCGGATCGCGTAGCCATTGCTGAATTTGTATGAACCGATCAAGGGTTTGTGAGTCTACACCTTTGTGGAAGAACAAGGCCGGGTGCTCACCGAGCCATAGTTTGACTAGCCGGCAGACCTTCTCTTCGAAGTCTGGCATAGATTCTTGTAATCGGTCCTTCGCCAAATTCACTTCCTCGGCATCTAGATAACATCGTATCAAGCTGATTTGAGCATACATTGTGCGTATCAGGTAATGTTGTGCGACACGGAGGTCGCCTCCGAGCGTTTCCTTAAAATCTTTGTCGAAATTCTCGCGCGCTTCACGCAAGCCGTTCAAGGCTCTATCCACGGCATTGTTACGAAAGTCTGGGTTGTCGGCTGCTGCCGCATCACTGGCTGCCTCCAGCGCGACTTTGAAAGCAGTATCTCTATCGCGCTTAAATTGCTCGCGGATCAGCTCGCCCAGACTGTCGATGTCTTCCGAAAGTTTATCAATGCGTTTTGTGATGGTGCGTAAGGATGCTGCGGTGAGCGAGAGGGTTAGCAACTGCCCTGCAGATGTAAAGCGAATAAGTGAGGTTGTGGCCTGCACTTGTCGTTGTAAGGCACCCATTGCCGACCGTGTCAGGTGGCCGTCATAAAGTTTTGTGGCTGCGTTGGCAGCATTTAGTATCGCTGCAAAAGGTGCCGCCGGCCCCAAGCTCAAGGTATTGCCAATCGTCTTAGCCCCGCCTTCGCGCAGCCATGCAACGACTTGTTTAGAAGCACTCTCGCGGATGACGCCACCGACACGCTCGAAGCTGCCCGAAACCAAACCGTTCTCGATGTATTTTGGGATTTGGAACAACACTTCAAGTGGCATAGCTTTCCTACTCCTCATTCTGATACGCTGCTACAGTTTACACCAAAGCAAAAATCGGGCCACAAGGCCCCGGTCGATACGGCAGCCGGTGAGAGCTTATGCCTGGCCTTGCATCATCTGCCACAGACGGAACAGATCGGTACGCGAGGTCATATCCAGGCTCATCGGTGTCACGGCGACTACGTTGTCGTGGAGCAGCGCGTATACATCCGAATCCGGCTCGGCTTGCGATGGGTCGGCCTTATATTCGTATCCCAGCCGCCCAACATCTTCGAGCGTGCGGCGCTTGGGTGCGGTGGGCCAATACACCCGTCGCCGCGAGAGCCGCGTCACGCGCCAGGGGGTATCGGGCGTGGCGTTTTCGGGCACCTCAACCTTGAGCACATCCACATCGTCGGGCCGCCGGTTGGTTATCAGCCAGCGGCCAAAAAAGCGCGCAAAATATGCCGCCGCGCTGAAGTCTATATCCGGGTAACCTGTGTGGTTCTCGATGGGCGTTTGGCGCGATATCGCCAGCGCCGGGATGCCGAAGCCGGCAGCTTCGAGCGCAGCGCCCACCGTGCCGGAGATGGTGACGCTGTCGCCGACATTCTCGCCATAGTTGATGCCGGCCACAACGAGCGATGGGGTATAATCGCCGAGCAGCTCCAACATACCGTGCTGTATGGCCTGGGCCGGTGTGCCATCGACCGCGTAAACCTCCCATGTTTTCCCCTTAATCGTCAGCGGCTCTTTGAATATACGGCCTTCGCTGGTCACCGGGAAGCTGCGGCCCATGCCCGATTGTTGCTCGCGCGGCGCGACTACCTTCACATAACCGATGTCCGAAAGCGCTTCGGCGGCTGCCCACAATCCCGGCGACCTAATGCCGTCATCATTGGTTAGGAGGATTGTCGGTTTGTCAGACATTGCAAGCTCCTTTACTAGATGGGTTAATCCGTGCAGACAGATGTTACTTTCTCGACCCCTTTGTATAATAACATTTATTCAGGCCCATTTGCAGGCGGTCGAGAGGCAGTATCTGTCACCTTGCTTTCTGTGGGGGCTGGTGACCGAAGGGAAAGCCTGTGGTGCATAGCACCAGGTGATAGATACGTTAGTTACGATTAAGGTTGCACTACCATCGGATAGAGAGGACGCAATATACTATGGCCGGGAAGCCACGGCGCAAAGCAAAACCCCACCGCCTGCTTGACACCATCTTCGTGACAGGTAGTTCGGTGATAATAGTCGTATTGGCAGCAGGCCTGGCCTCTACCATTTTTAGCTGGTGGACGCCCAGCGACTTCCTCCCCCAGGCCGCGCGCGAGGATTTGAGCGTGGCCCAAGCCATCAGCCGCGCTACGGCTGTGCCGACCCAACTGCCGACCGAGAAATGGGATTTGCGCATCGGGATAGTTTCCGGGCACCGAGACACGACTCCGGCGCGGTGTGTGAGGA
>CAZJBO010000331.1:0-3505 GCA_964544075.1 uncultured Anaerolineae bacterium | reverse complement strand
GAGTTCGCCGCCATAAACGTTGATGACAGTGGCTTGCGTCCGATAGGCGAGTGTTACGATCCGTTGAGCTGGGGGGTTCTCCCCCCTGAGGCGGCGTATGTCGAGCAGAAGGTAAACCCCCGTGACGTGACCTTCCGGCACCTGCTCACCCATACCGGCGGTCTGGCCCCGTGGCCCAAGCTCTTCGAGGCGCTGGGACCGATCCCGCCGCCGGAAGGCATCGGCGATGTCGCAGAACGCGCGCGGCGCGTCCGGCGGGCCGTGGAGATCATCAGCAACGCCCCCTTCGCCGGGCCGCCTGATAGCAACATCCGGTACAGCGACCAGGGCTTGATCCTGTTAGGCGAAGCGGTGGCACGTCTCCACGGCGCACCGCTCGACGCCGCCATCCAGACGCGGGTGCTGGCGCCGCTGGGCCTTGAGCAGACCTTGTTTAACCCTGTGCTGCACGGCATCCCTCCGGCGCAGATTGCCCCCACCGAATTTGATGCACGGTGGCGCGGGCGGCGTGTGCATGGTGAGGTGCACGACGAAAACGCTGCCGCGTTGGGCGGGGTGGCGGGGCACGCCGGTTTGTTCAGCACCGCGCGTGAGGTGGGCATCTTTGGGCAGGCGTGGCTTGATGAGGACCCCCTACCGGTGCCGCCGGACGTGGCAAAGGAGGCGGTGCACATCCAAGAGGCCAGGGATGACATGCGCCGTGGTTTGGGCTGGATGCTCAAATCGACCGGGAGTTATTCCGGCGCCGGGCAGCGCATGAGCCTAGATACCTTCGGGCACACCGGCTTTACCGGCACTTCGCTGTTCATCGACCCGACACGTGCGTTGCTGGTTGTGTGCCTCACCAACCGTGTCTATCACGGGCGCAAGGTGGAACCCATCCGCGCGTTCCGCCCTGCCCTGCATGACGCTGTCGTAGATGCGTTGGATGCATAAAGCCCGCGTGATAGGCTGCGCGCCATCAGGTTTAGCCCGCCGCAAAACGAACCTCGGTCAATAGCGCAAAGTGCGATAAGATATCGGTTCTGTATACAAAGACTGGAGCAAACTTCTATGGATAACTACCCCTCCCGCGCGCAGTTCGAAGCCGCCGCCGCCGCCATACGCGCCCGCACCGCGCACCGTCCCCACATCGCCGTGATCCTCGGCTCAGGGATCGGTGCCCTGGCCGACGCGCTCGAAGACCCAGATATCGTTCCCTACGGTGACATCCCACACTGGCCCGCCTCGACCGTGGTGGGGCACAGCGGAAGGCTGGTCATTGGCAAGCTCGAAGATAAACCCTTGTTGGTGATGCAGGGGCGCATCCACTATTATGAGGGCTATGAGATGCCCTGGGTTACTTTCCCTATCCGGGTTTTGCACGCCCTCGGTGTCGAGATTCTGGTTGTCACCAACGCTGCCGGCGGCCTGAACAAAGCCTTTGGGGTCGGCGACCTGATGTTGCTCACCGACCACATCAACGTGGTGGGGATGATGGGGCTGAACCCGTTGCGCGGCCCCAACGACGATACGCTCGGCCCGCGCTTCCCCAGCATGAACCGCGTCTACGACTTTGAGCTGCAAGATTTGGCGCGGCAGTCTGCCGAGGCTGCCGGTGTGCATCTGCGAGAGGGTATCTACATCTGTATCTCCGGCCCATCTTTCGAGACGCCCGCCGATATTCGCTTGTTGCGCGCCTGGGGGGGCGACGCGGTGGGGATGTCCACCGTGCCGGAGGTGACGGTGGCGCGCCATATGAATATGCGTGTGCTCGGCATCTCCGGCATTACCAACGCAACCATCGATAGCAACGAGGCCGAGGGTACCCCCAACCACGAGGAAGTATTAGAAGCCGGTAAACAGATCGCGCCGAGGATGGAGGCGGTCTTGCGCGGGGTGCTGCGCGCGTTATGATAGGGGCATGACGAATCTCATCAGCATCTTTCTGTTTGTCGATCAATACCACGTTGGCATCTATGCGATCTGTGCGGCGGGGCTGCTGGCGGTGTGGGGGTGGCTGCTGCGTCCCGCGCATCGCGACCTCTCGCGGGCACAGTTTGAACTCGAACGCGAGATTGCCCTCAACCGGCGGGCGCGTGGCATCGACTTCGCCGGGTTGCTGCTTCTCATCATCTTGGCCGTCACCGCCATCGACCGCGTGGTTGTGCCATATCTAGACGCCAACCCGGATGATAACCCGCTCAACCGCAATCAGTTTGGCTTGGCGAGTTATCGAGAGCAGTTTGTCACGCGGGTGCCCGGCATAGACGCACAGGCAGAAAGCGGCGCAACCCCCGACCCACAAAGCATCATGGCGAACACGGGGAACGGGAGCATGGGGGGCGCGGCGGCGGCGCTGCCCCCCTCCAGCGCTTTCCGTACCGCAACCGATATCTTCTCCGGCGATGTCGAGGCAACCCATACCCCCACCGCAACCCCGCCCGGCACCCTTATGCCGCTTGTCGATATCCCACCGGTGGTAGGCTGTACCGATGATAGCGCGCGTATCACGCTGCCGGTGAATGGGCAGGTGCTCTCGGAAAACGTTGTGGTGCAGGGTTCGGCGTATACAGAGGGCTTTAGCTCGTACAAGTTTGAGCTAAAGGGACCTGAGACCGGCGATGTGTGGGCGGTGCTGCGCACCTATACTACACAGGTCGACAACGGCGTGTTGGGCCAGTTCGATGGCTCGGCTTTTCTCCCCGGCTTATATCAGTTCCGCCTGGCGGTGGTAGACCATGAGGATAGCACGATCGCCTCGTGCATGATTACGGTGCAAATACGCGCGCCCTTCCCCACGCCCACGCCGATACGGTATAACTGACAGCATCACTTCTTCAACCGATACAACATCTCGCCGGCCTTCGGCACAAACAAGACGCCCTCATCCTCCCGGTTTGCCCATTCTTTAGTCTTAATCTCACCGGGACCCAGATAGCCCAGGTTCAGCACATCGCAGTCTGCTTCCGGAATCTTGCTTGCCAGTATGACCTTGATGCGCGGCGTCTCGACCCCGTCGATGAAGGTACCCGTGCCTTTGAGGTGGGTGCTGTGCGCCAACACCCCTTTGGGCACTTCCTTGAACTTTTCCCATTGGCCGAGGAAATAATCGCGCACATGGTACCCGACCCGGTAAATATATTCCCCGTGGACGTGGCTCACCGTGTCCAGATGCGGGGCATACACAACCAATACACCGCCATCGGCGAGCACAGGCTCTAGCTTATACATCGCTTTCGCGGCGGTCCACAGCTCATCATACATCGTCGGCGCGCACGAGAGCACATATTTGAAAGGCTTGTCTACCCAGACGATGTGGCGCTGCGCCGAGAGGTCGGCGGCTGCCTCATAAGCCGACACATGGTCCCCTATGAACATCCCCGCCAGCCCATCGCCCACCACGACCATGCTCGCCAACGTGACCGGTGTCTTGACCATCGCGGCGGCAGCATGGATCAAAGCGCGCACCGGGGTATGCTTGATGCCGATAGTATCCACGATGGTAATCAGTGCGCCAAGCCAG
>CAZJBO010000330.1:0-3552 GCA_964544075.1 uncultured Anaerolineae bacterium | reverse complement strand
GGTGCCGATGTTGCGCCCGACTACGTTTTTTGTAGTGACGCTCGGCTTGATCGGCACCTTTCAGGTCTTTGACCAGATTTTTGTCATCTCTTCCGGCGGTCCTGCCAAGACGACGCTCACCGTTGCCTACATGGTGTACCAGAACGGCTTCGACCGCTCGGCAATGGGGCTGGCGGCGGCAACAGCGGTGATCTTATTTGTGATTATCTTCGCGTTTACACTGCTGCAGCGCCGTATCGTGGGCGAACGGGCAAATGTTTAGTGCAAATTCTCATCAAGAAGGTCAAGAAGGAGGATTGTCATGACTAGGCCTGAAGTCCATGTAATGACAGATATAACAGCGGATGGAGCGCGACGTCCGTGGACAGCGATTCTGGTCATACTCGCTTGGGGTATGCTCATCACCTTCGCCTTGCTGGAAATTTTACCTTTTGTGTTTACGGTGGCGAACTCGTTTAAATGTCTGCCTGCCGTACAAACTTACCCACAAGCTCTGATTCCCACATCTCCCTTTGGCGTGTCCTGTCAAGATGAGACAGGAGGGCCACGCTCTGCCGACGCGGTATCTGGCCCAATAACTTTCAACCCTACTTTGCAGGGATACGAGGAACTTGTCGGCAAAGAGAACCAGCAAGTTCGATTCCCGCTCTGGCTCTTCAATACCACATTCATCGCGGTGACCGTCACCATCTTACGCATGGCCTTTGATTCGCTCGCTGGCTATGCGTTGGCCCGGCTCCGGTTCGCGGGCGATCGTCTGATATTCTTTACCATCCTGGGCACAATGATGGTGCCGGCGATTGTGTTGGTGATCCCACGCTTCATCATCTTGAAGCAGCTCGGCATGTTGAACACCTATTATGGTTTGATTATCCCCTTAACGGCAGATGCCTTCGGCATTTTTCTGATGAAACAGTTTTTTGAGTCGATCCCTGTCGAGATTGAAGAGGCGGCACGGGTCGATGGCGCGAGCCGTTTTGGTATTTTCTTCCGGGTTGTGTTGCCTATGGCAACTCCGGCGTTGACGGCACTAGCCATCTTCAGCTTCCAGGGGAGCTGGAATGACTTCTTGACCCCGTTAATCATTGTCGGGGGCAACAGCGATCTGTGGACTCTGCCATTGGGCCTGAGCTTCTTGCGCGGAGCTTATGGCGAAACGTTGCGCTGGCACACATTCCTGGCCGGGTCGGTGATTACCACGCTGCCGCTGGCGCTTGTGTTTTTCTTCTTCCAGCGCTACTTCGTTGAGGGTATCAGCTACAGTGGTTTGAAGGGTTAAACATGTTCGATGGAGGACTACGTGCCACATGGCGCGGGCTGAGGCATCTTCAGCGGGACGGATATGTATATATTTGGTCGAACCTCGCGTTCGTGGCGCTGAGCCTGCCCTTGCTGACCGCGCCGGCGGCCACGAGCGCCTTGTTCCGGATAGGATACCTGGCGCACACACAACCGAATGAGGCAACCCTCTCTGCCTTTTGGGAGACTTTCCGTGCCAACTTGTTGCGAGCCTTGCCCTGGGGCATCTTGAATCTTATCTTCGTGGCCATCAATTCCTATAACTTGTTGACCTACTGGGCGGTAGAGGGGGCTGGTGCGGCCATCCTGCGGACGGTTTGGATCGTGGCTGCGTTCTTCTGGCTGAGCTTGTTGCTATACACCTGGCCGATTTACTACGAGATGGCCGAGCCGAGCATAGCAGGCGCGGTGCGAAACGCTCTGGTGATGACGCTCCGCAACCCTTTGTTCACCTTCTCTATTGTGGCCGCCGTGCTGCTGCTATCGATGGTCAGCACCATCTTGGTCGCCGCCTGGTTGCTATTGACCTTCGGGGCCGTCTCATCCATCGCCAATGCCGCCGTATTAGACCGTCTGGCACGCCTCCGTGCCGGCGACGGTCCTTCTCCGTGATATGAGCTGCTCATGACAGAAATTAAAGGATTCATCTTTGACCTGGATGGAGTGCTGACAGATACCGCCGAGTTTCACTACCGCGCCTGGAAACGCATGGCAGACGAGGAAGGTATATCGTTCACCCGTGAGGATAACGAGCATCTGCGCGGCGTCTCGCGTAGGGAGAGCTTGGCGCGTCTGCTGAAGGGCCGCCCAATCTCTGAGGCCGAAGCACAGGCATGGATGGCGCGCAAGAATAGCTATTACCGCGCTTCTATTCATGCGATCACGCCCGGTGATCTCTTGCCCGGTGTTCTGGCCTTCTTGAACGAAGCACACGGTCGAGGGATTAAGCTGGCGCTTGGTTCGGCCAGCCGCAACGCGCGAGACGTGCTGCATAGCCTGGGGATTCTGGAGCAATTCGAGGCTATCGGCGATGGGAACAGCGTATCGCGGACCAAACCGGCGCCCGATCTTTTCGTATGGGTCGCGGGGCGACTTAATCTTCCACCGAGTGCCTGTGTGGTCTTCGAAGATGCCGAGGCTGGCATCGAGGCGGCGTTGGTGGCGGGCGCGCATTGTATCGGTATCGGGCCGCACGAACGAGTTGGACGCGCCCATGTGGTCCTCTCTAATGGCTTGGCCGATACATCGGCGGATGCTTTGCTCAAAAGAATTCTCACCTAAGCGCCAACATCCCCGGCGGCGTCTTCACCGGCATCTCGTTTGAGGGGTTGACATTGCATCGAACAGCCTTTATACTGACTGCAACAGTCGGTCGGGGCAAGGATAGTGCCCGTTATGGTTTTGTTAAACACCAATTGGATAGCTTGTCGAACACGAGGCCATATTGTGCCGCGTGTTTTTTTGTTCGTAAGGTATCTACTCAGGCGGCCTCCCCATCTCCAGCCCTTCCTCGTCAAACGGGACGGACCGCCACAGGGCAGGAAGCCGAGTGGTTACCTCGCTCTATAGCATTAAGCAAGAAAGGAGCTTGTATCGTGGATTCAGGGATGATTAGCCGGATCAAAAAGTCGAAGCGCTACGCCGAAGAACGCGAGCAGCGCATAGATTTTTCGAGCTTTACCGCAACCATTAAGGGCGAAAACCGCACTCATACAGTCCGCTTTGGGAAGGATACCTGGTCTTGCACTTGTGATTACTTTAAGAAGCATGGCAATTGCAGCCATACGCGGACATTCGAGCGCGTCCTTAACGGGATGATCCCCGGCCCAAGCGAGACCGGCTCTATGCCGCCGGTGGTAAACGTCTAGTCATCGCCGAACTCTTGTCGGTGCCAAGCCGAAATCTTGCAGTCGGCCACGAGGGGAGGCCGACTGCAAGATTTTTGTTTACGCTTGCGCCTGTGCCTACCGCACGGACTTCTCTATCATTTGTTGTTTGGCATACACAAGCGCTTCATCCGGCACGTCGCGCGTGGTGTTGGTGAACGGCCCGACAACCGCGCGCCGCCCGATCTTGACACCGGGCATGGTGCCCGACTTGATGCTGATGAAAGCCCCGCGCCCGACGATCGCGCCGAGCTTGTCGCGCCCGGTATCCATGCGTTCCCCTTTCACGGTGGATTTGACCGCCCCTTTATAACAGCGCAAGTTGGCGGTGATGCAGCCGGCGGAGAAGTTGACATTTTCGTCGAAG
>CAZJBO010000329.1:0-3561 GCA_964544075.1 uncultured Anaerolineae bacterium | reverse complement strand
GCCGAGATCAAGCGCCGCCAGAAGGAAACCGGCAACCTCAACCTCGGCTACGACGTTATCAACGACGAGTATGTCGATATGGTTGAAAACGGCATCATCGATCCGGCGAAGGTGACCCGTGGCGCGCTCGAAAACGCCGCCTCCATCGCTGCGATGATCCTCACCACCGAGGCCCTCATCACCGACGTGCCCGAACCGGAGCCGCCTGCCCCCGCGATGCCGCCCGGCGGTGGAATGTACTAAACCCGAATATCTCCGATCACACGAGGAGAGACGTTCGCATAAAGGGGCACAGCGCACAAGCTGTGCCCCTTTCCGATTCGGTGGCGATAGCCCGATGATGGTCACCTCCGCGCGGGGGAGGACCCTCTACAGCCCGATGCTCGCCAAGACCTCTTTCGTTACCCTGGGGATGTCTGCAAACGACTCGACCACATGCGCGCCCACCGCCTTTAGGCGCGCCACCTTGCCCTCGTGCGTGCCCCGCCCGCCCTCAATAATCGCACCGGCATGGCTGAAACGGGTGCCGCTCTTGGCTGCCTTCCCCCCGATGTAGGCAATCAGGGGTTTGGTGAACGCGCCGGCCTCGATCAGGTCCGCGACTTGCTCCTCTTGCGACGTGCCGATCTCGCCGAACATGACCACAGCCTTTGTATCGGGGTCGTGCTCGAAGCGCCGCACTACTTCGGGGTGCGGCAAGCCCACCACTGCGTCGCCGCCCACGTGGACCAGGGTCGTCGTGCCGATGCCGGCTTGTGCCAGATAGTAGGCTGTGCTGGATGTCATGCCTCCGCTGCGGCTTGTCACGCCGACCGGACCCGCCGGGAACCATGCCTTCGCGCTCTCGGCCCGCCCGCCGATCATGCCGAGCACTCCTTTGCCGGGCGAGATCACGCCGAGTGTGTTCGGCCCGACGAAGTTCGCGTCGGCAGCTTTGGCGGCGTCGGCGATCTCTAGCACATCATAAATCGGCACGCGGTCTGGCACGATCACCAAGAGCTTGACGCCTGCATCGATTGCCTCCAGCGCTGCGCCACGCACCAACGGTGCGGGGATGAAAAGCACGCTCACGTCGATGGGGCCGACATGTTCCCATGCCTCGCGCACCGTGTCGTAGACCGGCACGCCTTCGACCTCTTGGCCGCCCTTACCGGGCGTCACGCCGGCGACTACTTGCGTCCCATAGCCTTTCATCAAGCGCGCGCGTGCGGTGCCCTCGCGCCCCGTGATGCCCTGGACCAGAACACGCTTGTTTTCGTCAATCAGGATTGCCATTGCTGCTCCTAAAATTGCATGTATTTTGCCTCGCGCGGATTATACCGCAAGCTGGCGCCGCCGCTGTAATGTGACGTTTCCACGCAGAAAGGGTATAACCTTCTGCCTAGCTATACAGGGAGAGTGCAATGCAGCGTTTACGCAACCCCATCTTCATGGTCATCGTCACGAGCGTTATTATGGCGCTGAGCTTCAATTTGTGGCGGTCGATATTCAACAACTTTGCGGTCGAAGACCTCTCGATCACCGCCGGACAGATCGGATGGGTGCATTCGATCCGCGAGCTGCCGGGCTTGATCGGTTTTGTGGTAGGGATGCTTGCGCTCTACTTCCTAGAGATGCACATCGCGGGTATATCGCTGGTGTTGATGGGTATCGGCATCTTCCTCACCGGGCTGGTAGGCGACCTGGCCGGGTTTATCGCGGTTACGTTGGTGATGAGCGTGGGCTTTCACTTCTTCTATACCAGCAAAAGCGCCGCCGTGCTGCTGCTGGTCTCGCAAGACGATGCGCCCAAGCTGCTGGGCAAGATCAACAGCCTGAGCGCGGTGGCAGCGATAGTCGGCACGCTTATTATCTTTGTTACGGCGGATGCCTGGGGATATCGCAAGCTGTTTATGGCTACCGGCATATTTGTGACGGCGCTTGGCCTGGTGCTGCTGCCCTTTATACAACAACCGGCACATGCCAAGCGGAAGCAGCGTCGCCCGCCCATACGCCGCGAATATTGGATATTCTATACGCTCGAATTTCTGATGGGCAGCCGTCGGCACATCTTTACCACCTTTGCCGCCTTTCTGTTGGTGAACGAATATGAGGTATCGGTGCAGCTCCTCGCCCTGCTGTATCTCATCAACAATCTTATCGGCACCTATCTGCACCAGGCGCTTGGTAAGGTGATCGCGCGCTTTGGCGAGCGGCGCGTGCTGACCTTCGACTTTAGCACGTTGGCGCTTGTGTTCTTGGGCTATGCCGTCATCCCCCTGATAGATACAGGCGCTGCCCGATACCATGTGTCGGGGGTGCATCTGGGCGGCTTGGCGCTCTTCCCCGCCTTTGATGCGACGCCGGGGCTGCTTGTCCTATTAGTACTCTTCGTGTTCGACCAAATCCTATCCGGCTTCTCCATCGCCCGACAAACCTACTTCCAGAAGATCGCGTTGGGACCGGAGGAGATCACGCCGAACCTTTCTTTGGGCGTCAGCATCAACCACATCGCCGCCGTCGTCGTGCCGATCACCGGCGGCATGATATGGGAGGCGCTCGGCTCGCAGTATACCTTCTTGGCCGGGGTTGCGATCGTGCTCATCTCGCTGGGGGTGACGCAGTATATGCGCACGCCCGCGCTGCTGCCGGTTGAGATAGCCGCTGCGTGTGATTGATGATGACAACAACACATCCCACAAGCAGTCGAAAGCAGCGCAGTCTCCGGCTTCTACTGATCGCCTACGGCGGGTTCGTCGTGATCGGGATACCCGGCGGGATGCTCAACGTGGCTTGGGAGCCGATACGTAAGTCTTTCGGCCTGCCGCTGGACGCACTGGGCCTTTTATTTCTTGTCGGGCCGGCAGAATCGATGGCCGTCACCTTCGCCAGCGGCCCGATCATCGCGCGCTTTGGCGTTGGGGCCTTCATCCTTGCCGGTGTCGTCGTCATGGGGTTGGGAGTGCTGGGCTTTGCGCTCGTGCCCCTGTGGGGGTTGCTGATTCTCGCCAGTGCCATCGTCGGCTTGGGCATGGCGGCTATCGATATCGGCATCAACACCTTTGTTGTGGCGAACTACCGCGCCAGCCATCTGAACTGGCTCCATGCCTGCTTTGGCCTCGGCGCGACTCTGGGACCGGCGCTTGTGACGGCGATCGTCATCACGATGGGCCGCCCCTGGCAATGGGCTTATGCCTTTGTCGCCTTTCTATGCGCGTCTCTGGCGCTTGCCCTTCTGCTCACGCTGCGCCGCTGGCGGCTCCGGCCTGCCGCGCCAGACCATCCCGACGCCCCCCAAATAAGCGCCCGTGCGACGCTCAAACTCCCTGCCGTGTGGTTGGGCATGGTTTTGTTCTTCCTGTTCGCCGGGGTTGAGAGCGGTGCGCCGCAGCTCAGCAACAGCCTGTTTACCGGGGGTTATATTGACATCCCCGCTGCATTAGGCCTCTCGCCGGCCTCCATCCCGACGGCGCAGATGTTCGCCGATGGCCGCGCCATCAACCCCGCCACCTCCGGCATGTGGATCAGCATATACTGGGGCATCTTCACGGTAGGGCGCGTCTTGCTGGGGGGAGTGGTGGA
>CAZJBO010000328.1:0-3572 GCA_964544075.1 uncultured Anaerolineae bacterium | reverse complement strand
GGGACCGGAAGAATCGTAGTCATCAACGCCGCACCCGCCCCAGACACCATCGATCTGCAAGACGGCGAAGGCGCTACCCTGGTCGGCGGGGTGAGCAGCGACAAAGCCTCCCCCCCGATCGAACTACCCGCCGGCACCTATGACTTCACCCTCACCCCCAGCGATGGCGACGGCACCGCACTGCCCGGCTCCAGCACACTCGCGGTCAACACCGGCACCCTCTACACCATCATCCTGCTCGACGGCGGCAGCCTCACCCTTCAGGCCCCCGTCAATGCCGACGCCGACGCCGCCTATCTGCGCCTGCCCCACGCATCCCCCGACGCACCCAAACTAGACGTCTACCTAAACGACATCAAAGCCTTTGCCCGCATCGGGTTTGGCGACGCCAGCGCACGGGTTGCCCTGCCAGCCGAGAACTATACCTTCTCCTTCTATCCCGCCGACGCCGACCCCAACACCACCGAGCCGCTGAAGCGCGCGGCGCTCCCCCTGAACCCCGACGAGTCGCGCGTGCTGATGGTGCTGGACAAGGTCGAGAACCTACAGCTGGTCGCCTTCACCGAAGATACCAGCGCACCGCAGCCCGGCACAGCCCGCCTCACCGTAATCCATGCCGCGCCCGATACACCCAGCCTAAACCTCAGCTTCGCCGATGGCACAGACCTGGCGCAAGGCTTGGCCTTCGGCGGGCAATCGCAGAGCATCGAACTCGCGCCCGCACGCTATGAGATCAGCGCCACCAACCCCGACACCGGCGAAGTGCTCCTGCAGCTTAGCCGCGCCGAACTCAGCGCAGGGCGTGCATACATCACCGTCATCGTCCCGCCCTCGCAAGGCACCCAGATCGTAATGCCGATCACCTTCTCTACAGCAGTGGCCGAGGTGACGGAGGTGACGGGTGAAACTGCCGAAGCCGCACCACCCGCCGCGCCAGACGACGAGACCACCACCACCACCGAGGAAAACCCGCCCGCCGCGCCGACAGAGGAACCCGGAACAGCCGAGACGACCACCGAACCGGACACCGCGCTGACCGGCGAGATGCGGGGCCGTGTCATCATCGACGCCGGCTACTTCCTCAACGTGCGCTTCACACCAGATTTGAGCCAGGCGCCGCAGCCCATCAAAGGCCTGCCCTCCGGCGTAGAAGTCAACGTGATGGGGCGCGACACAACCGGCAATTGGCTTTACATCACATGGCACCCGGCAAGCGAAGCCCCGGTCGATGGCTGGGTCGCCGCCGAGTACATCGAGGTGACCGTTGACGGCCAACCGATCGAATTTATCGACGATCTGCCGCTGGCCTTCGGCAGCGAATCCAACGGCCAGACCGCCGGCACTGCTGCGGCTGCCGACGCAGACACGGTCGAGCCAAGCGTAGAAACCGGCACATCGGATGTCGGGTATGGCGCCGCCACCTTCACCATCAGCGACTTCAACTACGACGCCGACGGGCGCATGGCGCGCATGTGGGTCAACGTCACCAACCACAGCATGACCCCCGCCCTTGCCAGCGGTAACTGGTACCCCACGCCCAACGTTGACGGTGGCGCACGCTGGGTCACCTTGCTCAAGGCTAACTTCCTAGAGGGGAACGGCATCCCGACACCCTATGTCGGGGACGCACCGCTTTGGGAGTTTGTCATCCACACCAACGACGGGCTAACCTTCTCGGCCTATGCAGGCTGCGACTATCACAACACCATCGTCGGCACCGGCTTCGAGCCGACCGCCGAGGGCGGCTTCCACTGGACCCAGGTGCTCGAAGGCGGCTGGTTCCGCTGTGGCGCCGACTACGACGGCTCGCCCAAGCCCGACCATGACCTTTTGCCCGGCGAGACGGCCTCGGTGCCGCTAAACGTCTGGTTGGTGAACCCGCACATGACACCGGATGATCCGGCAATGCCGAACCCGCCTCGGCGCATCGTGCAGATAGACTTCATCCCCCGCACACCCGACGGCACTATCTACGGCGTGCTGGATAGCAAAGCACCCTAATCATTCACCGCTCGCTTGCATCTAGGCGTGCCTCCGTACGCCTAGATGCCTTCATACAACACAGTAGGCCCCCCTCCCCCCTCAAGCCTAGCCATTCCCGCCGTTCGTCAGCTCCGGCGCCTGCACAAAGCCCCGCTCGGCAAGGTATGACACGATGTACCGGGCGTTTTCCTCAGGCGTAAACCGCACCGTATCGAGCGTGATCTCCGGCTTCTGCGGCGCTTCGTAAGGATCATCGATCCCGGTAAAGCCCTTGATCTCGCCGCGCCGCGCCTTTGCATATAGGCCCTTCACGTCACGCGCCTCACATACCTCCAACGGGGTATCGACAAACACCTCGACAAAATGTTCGGCGCCGACCATATTGCGCACGCTCTGCCGCGTGGCGCGGTAAGGGCTGATCGCGGCACAGACCACCACCCCGCCGTGCCGGGCAAGCTCGGCAGCGACAAAGCCAATACGCCGGATGTTGGTATCGCGGTCTTCCTTGCTGAAGCCCAAGCCCTTCGAGAGGTGGGTGCGCACTACATCGCCGTCGAGCACCGTCACCTGCCTTCCGTGTCCCATAAGCATCACCGTGAGGATGTCGGCGGTGGTCGATTTGCCCGAACCGCTTAAGCCGGTGAACCAGATGCAGATGCCCTGCCGGTGGCGCGGTGGGTAGCTCTCGCCCAGGATTTGGGCGACCTCCGGGCGTGTGAACCAATCCGGCAGCGGCTTGCCCATGTTGAGGAACTCTTCGCGCACCTGGGTGCCCGAAAGCGACGCTGTCTTAGTCTCCGGCTTGATCTTTGATACCTCTTCGTAGCGCGCATCTTCGGGGAGGTAGACCATCATGCGGAAGGGCACCATGCCCACGCCTAGCTCGTCTTGATATTCCGCCACCAGCGTCTGCGCATCATAGGGGCCATAGAAAGACGTGCCTTTCGAATCCTTGCCAGGGCCGGCGTGGTCGCGCCCCACGATGATATGGTTTGCGCCATAGTTGCGGCGGATGAGGGCGTGCAAGAGCGCCTCACGCGGGCCGCCCATGCGCATCGCCAGGGGCAACAGCGCCAGCAAGACCCGGTCTTGGTCATAATAGTTTTCGACCAACGCCTTGTAGGTGCGCACACGGGTGAAGTGGTCCACGTCGCCGGGCTTGGTCATGCCGACCACCGGGTGCAAGAGCAACACCCCGCCCACCGCATCGGCGGCGCGCTTGGTCAGTTCCTCGTGTACGCGGTGCAGGGGGTTGCGCGTCTGGAAAGCCACTACGTTCTTGCAGTCAAACGCATCGAGGCGGGCGCGTGTCTCGGAGGGCGTGAGGCGTAGGTCGCGGAAGTCATAATGCGGCGGCAATTGCAATACCGTCAGCCGCCCCGATATATTAAGCGACCCCCAGCGTTCCATCTCCGCCACCAGTGGGTGCCGCACATCCAGGCTGCCGAAGGCCTTCTGCGCAACCTCGGCCCTATCCCATGCATAGATTTCTTCGATGGTCATGATCGCCAAAAGCTCGTTCTTCCGGCTGCGCAGCGCGATCTGCTGACCGAAGCGGATGTCGGGGCCGGGGTCGACCGGCAGGGTGG
>CAZJBO010000327.1:0-3596 GCA_964544075.1 uncultured Anaerolineae bacterium | reverse complement strand
ACCGCCGGCAGAGACGACATCTGCCGGCGCTTTCCAAACCTGGGCGGTTGTACCGCTTGCTTTTGGGCACTTCTTGCACGACATCTTCGGGAGCTTCATCGCGCCCTTGCAGCCGCTTATCATCGAAAAGCTCGGCCTATCATTGGCCCAGGCCGGTTCGATGACCTCGTTCTATCAGCTGCCTGCTTTGATACACCCTTTCTTGGGGCGCTTGGCAGACCGGGCCAACCTACGCTGGTTCGTCATCCTTGCGCCGACCATCACCGCGAGCGCGATGTGTCTTACCGGCTTGGCCCCGACCTATGTCATCCTGCTTGCCCTGCTGATGGTCGCCGGGACCGGCAGCGCGATCTGGCACGTACCGGCGCCTGTGATGGTGGCGCGCGCCGCCGGGCGGAAGGTCGGGCGGGGCATGAGCTTCTTCATGCTGGGCGGCGAGGCGGCGCGCACCTTTGGGCCGCTCTTGGTGACGATGGCGGTCGGGTGGTGGGGGTTGGAGGGGACCTATCGCCTCATCCCCATCGGGCTTGCCGCATCGCTCATGCTCTACCTACGCACCCGTGCCATCGACGCGGCACCGGTCAACGACGAGGCGTCGGGCAAGGGCGTGCCGCTGCGCGAGGTGTGGCAGGGCTTGCATCGGCTCATGCTGCCGCTTGCTGCGATCATCATCGCGCGCGGGTTTATGGGTGTATCGCTCACCTCTTTCCTGCCCACCCTGCTCACCGGCGAGGGGGGCGACCTGGCGCAAGGCAGCATCGCGCTGGCGGTCTTGGAGTTTGCCGGGGCCATCGGCGCGCTGACCAGCGGCACACTCAGCGACCGGCTGGGACGCCGACGGGTGTTGGTCTACGTGATGGCCGTCGCGCCGACCCTGATGCTCATCTTCCTCCAGACAAAGGGCTGGGCCATGCTGCCGATGCTGGCGGTTCTCGGCTTCGTGCTGATCTCGACCAACCCGGTATTCATGGCTTTGGTACAAGAGCACGGGCGTGCTTACCCGGCGACGGCGAACGGTATTTATATGGCGACGGGGTTCTTGGCGCGCGCGGCGATTGCGGTCATCGTGGGCGCGATGGGGGATCGATGGGGGCTGCGGACGGCCTTTCTGGTGAGCGCCTTAATCGGCTTTGCAGGGTTGCCATTTGTCGCGCTGTTGCCGAAGCAGGCGCCGGATATCCCTTCAAACCGGGGATGCCCGGTGCCCGATTGATTGGCAGAAGACGCGGTTAACTCACTTTGGCCCACGCCAGATATACCAGGCCAGGCCCAGCAGCCCCAGCACGGCGGCGACGGTAAACATGAGCTGGGGAGATATCTTCCACAGCACCCCGCCGACCATCGGGCCGCCGGCGACGCTTAGGCTGCGCACCAGGTAGTATGCACCGATGGCTTCACCGCGCCGTTCTGCCCCTGCCAAGTCAACGATCATGGCTTTGCGCGCGGGTTCGCCGATCTCTTTCAGCCCCGATATTATGAAAGCGAAGACCAGGAAGACCACGACGTTCATGCCGGACAGCAGCGGATACATTGCCATGACGAGTGGGAACAAGGCGAAGAAGGTGAAGGTCAGTGCGACGAACAACCCTTGCCCCCAGCGGGCGGCGAGCTTGCCGGCGGGTAGATACATCAGGATGGCGACCAGCATCCGCAGACCATATAGAGTCCCGAACAATGTCACGCTCGCGCCCAGGTTGGTGGTGGCATAAATGACTATGAAGGCATCCGGTAGGCCGCTCGCCAGGCGCGCCAGGATGTCGCTGACCAGCAGTTGGCGGAGGCCGGGGTCAAACGATTGGAGCATGGCGATGATGCCTAAGGCCTTTGGGGTTGGCTTCGTCGGCGGGTCGCGGTAGAAGAGCTGTTGAACGACCAGGGCGCCGAGCGCGAGCACAATCGTGATCGCCACCCCGACGCGGAAGCCCCGGATGATGCCCAAGTTCTCCAAAAGCCACCCGCCGATGATCGGGGCGACCACTATCGGCGCGCGCTTGACGATGGATTGGACGCTGAAGCCTATCGAGCGGTTGCCCTCTGCGAAGCTGTCGCCGATGACGGCGAAGATCGCGGGCTGGCTCATGCTGCCCCAAGCGGCGACGAACACGGTGCCGATCAGGACGAATATCCAGTGTGCGCCGAGGAGGTAGATGACGTACCCGACGATCGCCAAGAGGTTGAACAGGACAAGCGCGCGGCGGTGCCCGATTTTATCGACCAACACACCGCCGGGGTATTGGTAGACGGTATCGACCAGATTCTTGAGGGTGCGGTAGCCCGACCAAACCATCGCGCCCGCCCCCAGCGCTTCCAGGTATTTGGTGACAAAGCTGCCCCACAGTTCTTCGCCCAGGCCGAGCAAGACTAATGCGCCAAGCAGCACTAAGATGTTGCCCTCTAAACCAAAAAATTTACGAAAGTTGTTGAGTTTTGCCGATTTCATTGGAGGCCTCTGTTAGGGTGGGATGCGGATAGGGGACTATGCGATTGTCAAGGGGTGGTGATGTGCATTGCCGGGCAAAACCCTCGGCGGGGACATCATTCCCCTGGCCGCTCGTAGAAGCATAGCATGGTCTTGCCATACTTGCGCCGGTCGTAAAGCTCCAGGTTCACAAGGTCGAGCACGGTGAATTCTTTCGGGTCGATCTGGACGATGACGATGCCATCGGGGTAGAGAAAGTCGGGCGTGGCGTCGAGCGCCTGCACCGTCTTTGACCACAGCTTACGGTATTGCGGCGGCGCGACGTAGATATAGTCAAAACCCTCATGCGGGGGGTGCTTGAGGTATTTGAATACATCGCTGTTGGCGACCTGGGCGCGGTCGCCGAGGCGGGTCAGTTCCAGGTTCTCGCGGATGGTCTTTAGGGCCAGCGGCGCGCGTTCGACAAAGACGGCATGGGCAGCGCCCCGGCTCAGCGCCTCGATGCCTACGCTGCCGGTGCCGCCGAAGAGGTCTAGGAAGCGGCAGTCTATCACCCCATCGCCGATGATGCTAAAGCAGGCCTCTTTCACGCGGTCCATGACCGGGCGTGTATCTCCGCCCGGCACCTGCTTCAGCCGCCGCCCTTTGGCCGACCCCGTAATCACGCGGATAGACACTAGTGTTTTACCATATCAACCACTTCGCGCGCGGCGCGGAGGTTAGAGCTTGGCGTGGTAATCATGGCGACACAGCCGGTTGCTAAGATGAAGCGTCGCCCATTTGTGAGCTTGAGGGCGCCGCGTGCCTGCTCGCGCACCTCGATAGGGCTGCCGTTATGCAGGTCCCAGCGCCCCAGACCGCCGCACACCGCGCCTGATATCTTCGACTTGCCGAGCGCGAGGTCGGGTTCGCCCTCGCGGTCGTGCCAGTTGACCGCCTGCACCGGATAGTCGGCGGTCAGGTCGAACATGGGGGCGCTGCCGTGCAGGTGCATCATGTTGAACCACCAGCCGTGCCCACGGGCAGCTTCGAGGATTTGCAGGTCATACGGGCGGCCAAAGGTGCGATATTCGGTCTCGCTGAGCTTGTCGTAGCTGGCGTGTTGGATGGCGTAGAAGATGCCGCTGATGCCGCTCTTGCGTATGGCGTCCATGAAGCGCAGCGTGCTTTCTACAAG
>CAZJBO010000326.1:0-3598 GCA_964544075.1 uncultured Anaerolineae bacterium | reverse complement strand
TCGACACCGACTTAAGGGCTTCCTCTACCGCCACCGCTTGCGGCTGTGTCACGATGACCACACCGCTGACCGGCACGCTCTGCACCAAGCTAAGCTGTGCATCGCCGGTGCCGGGCGGGAGGTCTACCACCATGTAGTCGAGTTCACCCCACAAGACATCGGTCAGGAACTGACGGATTGCGCCATGCAGCATCGGGCCGCGCCAGACGATCGGCTGTCCCGGCTGAACCAAGAAAGCCATGCTCATAACCTTGACGCCGTGGGCCTTCGGGGGGATCATCTTGCGGGCGCCATCGACGGTAGTGAGCGGGGGCGGGGCGATGGGCAAGCCGATCATGGTGGGGATGTTTGGCCCCAAGATGTCGGCATCCATCAGGCCGACCCGTGCGCCCATCTGGGCCAGGGCTACCGCCAGGTTGGTAGCGACGGTCGATTTGCCCACGCCGCCCTTGCCGCTGGCGACTGCGATCACATTGTGCACGGCGATGTCGATCTTGCCGGAAATGCGCGGGTCGGTGGGGACCTTCGACCCCCAGGTGATGTCGGTATCATTGATGCCGTCGAGCGCGGTGAGCGCAGCGTGGATATCGTTCTTCATCACATCTTTGAGCGGGCAGGCCGGCGTGGTCAGCACCACGGTGAGGTGGACCACGTCACCTTCGACGTGTACGTCTTCGACCATATTCAGAGTCACGAGGTCACGGTTAAGCTCCGGCTCGATGACCGTGCCGAGCGCTTTCATGACGGCGTTAAGCATCGTATCTTTTTTATTCACAGAAACACACTCTTTTCTTGGTAATCACTAACGTTATTAGCTGATCTCCGGGTGACGCCCGGTCTCCAGCCACAGGTCGATCTCGGCGCGGGCACGCTCCCAGAGCGCGACCAGTTCCGCATCGGTACCTTTGAAACGCGAGATGGCCTGCCGCGCACAGACCGAGCAGCCGCGCATGGCGCGGTAGCTATCGGCGTGGCAGGTCATGCATCCGCCCATGCGGATCATCATCAGCCCAAAAGCCAGGGTATTGGGGTGGCTATCCCCCACCGCCCTGACGCGGTCTATCAGGGCGCGCCATTCGTCACCGCGCAGATCGCGCAAGATCGGGATAACGCGCGATGGGAACAAAACTTCAGCATCACTTTGATACAACACCGCCCCCACCTTCACTTTATAAAAACAATCGATATATCCTCACCTATTCCATGTGGGGCGACGACTGCTTCTAACGTGCCGTGCCCCCACATAGATGGTGAATTCAACAACCGCGCTTAATACTACTACACCTTTGCCTGGGCCGCAGCCTGCCGCTTGGCCTCTTTCCGTGCTTCTTTTGCCCGGCGGAGCTGGGCCTCGGCCTCGGCCCGTTTGGGTGCGATGTGCTGCCAATAGTGGAGCGGCTTTGCCAGCTTCGCCATATCGTAGACGTGGTGGGTTGTCCGGTCATAGCCGGCCAACTCGTAGTCGTGGTCCATCTTGATCGAATCGAAGGGGCAAAACTCGGCACACAGCCCACAGTTCATGCAAAGGTCGATATCGATATAAAAGGCCTTTGGATGCGGGATCGGTCGCTTGGTCTTAGGGTCGCTGCCGCGCTCGATCCAGATGCACTGGGGCGGGCAGACCTTAGCGCAGATGCCGCAGCTGGTACACCATAGCTCGCCGGGGTGCTCCTCGGCGTCGGCTTCGTTGCTCACCAAGAAGGGGAGGAAGCGGAAGCGCTCTGGTGTGGGGAGCTTTTCTTCGGGATATTGCACGGTGAAGACACCGCGCGTCTTAGGACTCTGCCGGACGGCAAAGGCTTCTTCATTGAGGTAGCGTCTGCGCCACCATCTGATGTCGTCCAGGTAGGTGTTGATGAAGTGTTTGATCGTGACACCCAACCCCTTGACTATGCCAAATCCATACATGTCTTTGTCCTTCGTCCTTCTAGCGGTCCACTTCGCCCAATATGATGTCGATGCTGCCCAAGATCGTGACCACGTCGGCGACCTTGTGCCCTTTGCACATCTCGGCCAGCGCGGTCAGGCTGATGAAACTTGGTGCGCGGATGTGATAGCGCCACGGGTTGGGCGTGCCTTTGGATACGATGTAGAAGCCCAGCTCGCCTTTTGGCCCATCCACCCGGCCATAGCTCTCGCCCTTCGGCACGCGCAGCTGATAGGCGTGCTTGCCGCCAAAGACCGATTGGCCTTTGGTCGCCTCTAGGCGTGGGATGACCTGTTGCAAGATGCGGATGCTCTCGCGTGCTTCGTCAAAGCGCAGCATCATGCGGTCGTAGATGTCGCCGTTATAGCGTACCGCCACGTCCCAATCGAACTCGTCGTAGATGCTATACCCATCGGCGCGCCGCAGATCATAGGGCACGCCGCTGGCGCGCAGCAGTGGCCCGGCGGCGCTGTAGGCGATCGCGACATCGGGCGGCAAGATGCCCACGCCGCGTGTGCGCGAGATGATGATCTCGTTCTGTGATAGGAAGGTATCGAACTCATCGACGAAGCGGGGCATCTGCTCGTACACGAGGTCTTTCAGGAAGGCCATCGTCTCTTGCTCACGGAACAAGTCGGCATCGAGCTGCTTGTGGCCGCCCACCACGTCGGGCAGGTCGGCAGCGACCCCGCCGAAGCGCATATAATTGCACATCATGCGGCTGCCGGCGGTGGCCTCGAATAAGTCGAGGATGAGTTCGCGCGCGTTCATCGCATAGAGCGCCGGTGTATAGAAGGCGCCCATGTCGTTGAGTAGGAAGCCGATCGCCCACACGTGGTTGACATAGCGGGTAAGCTCGGCCATGAGCACACGGAGCAATTCGGCACGTTCCGGCACCTCTACGCCCATGAGCTTCTCGACCGTGATCGCGTAGCCCAAGTTATTGGACATCGACGAGATATAGTCGAGCCGGTCGGTGAAGGGCATGTTTTGCAGATACGTGTTGCGCTCACCGATCTTCTCATGGTTGCGGTGTAGGTAGCCCATGACCGGGTGCAGGTCTTCGATGGTCTCGCCGTCGAGGGTGAGCACCATACGGAAGACGCCGTGCGTCGAGGGGTGATGTGGCCCCATGTTGATGACCATGCGTCCGGTCTTGATGTTCTTCTCGACGGTTTCGTCGAAGGTGAGGCCCAGCCCGGCATAGGTGGCAGCGTCGAACTCTTCCTCGAAGTCTTCATAGACGAAGCGGGGAGGGTATTGGACGTTCATCCCATAGGGGTTGCCCTGCTCGGCGCGCCGGAACTGGCCGCCCGGCCAACGCGCTTTATAGGGTTTGGTATCGGCCTCATAGTAGGGTTCGTGCCAGTCTTTGCGCAAGGGGTGGCCCTCAAAGCCCTCCCACATCAAGATGCGGCGCAAGTTTGGGTGCCCTTCGAAGTGGATGCCCATCAAATCCCAGGCTTCGCGTTCCTGGAAGTTTGCGCCGGGCCACACGCCGACCAGCGATGGCAGGCTTGCCTTCTCACGCGGGGTGCGCGCCTTGAAGACGAGCGGCCCGCCGGCATCGACAAAGTTATCGACGTTATCGACATGGTAGACCATCTCGAAACAGCCATCATCGATGTAGTCAACCGCACAAGCATTGGCGAGATAGTTAAACCCCAGCTC
>CAZJBO010000325.1:0-3613 GCA_964544075.1 uncultured Anaerolineae bacterium | reverse complement strand
CGGCTTAGATCACCGACCATTGCATCGAAGTAGTTTACGTTGCTGATTAGCTCGGCGGTGGCGCGTTGGTGCTGGTCGAGGTCTGCCTCAACGAAAGCCATGCGCTGCTGTAAGCGCTGCAACTTTTGTATAATGCGGCGGGCACGCACATCATCACCGGCATCGACCGCAGCATCGGCGGCGCGGTCGAGTTCGTCAACCTCGCGTTGGAGCGCCTGCAGGTCAGCTTCTAGCTTGTCTTCGTATTCAAGCGCTTTGTTCACCTGCCGACGCAGCGCCTCGACCTCTTTGCCGAGGTTCTGGCTCGCCTGAACCGGCAGGTTGGGCAGGCGTGCGCCTATCTCGCGCACAAGATCATTGACGCCGGATTGCGCCAACACGCTGAGCTTCTCGAACAAGCTTTTTGTCATCGTATACCCCCAACCTCATACTTTAGTTTACAAGATAAACTGTCACACCGTCTAGGCTCATAAACGGTCACAAGCCCGGCAAGTCTAACATCAACACCTCTGTGACGAGGCGTGTATTTACGTTACGTTTGAGGTGCTCCGCCGTCCGGCATACCGCCGCCAATGCGCGCCCGGCAGCATCTGCGCCCACGCGCGCCGCAATCTCGTGCAGTGCGTCGCGCCGGTCCACGTTGACCGGCGGCACCCGGCTCCCGCTGGCGAGTAATATCACATCGCGCCAGTAGGACTGCCAGAGCGGGAGCATCGCCTGGAGGCTGCTTTTGTGCTTCGCCAGCGTCTGCGCCGTGCGGAAGCGCGCGATGCGGTCTGCACGGAGCAGGTCTTCCAGCATATCGAGCGCTTCGGCGCGCACCGCCAAGATGTCTGGATTGCCGATGGCCTGCAGCGCCCAGCCCAGACGTCCGCCCGACAGCCGCGCGAGCAAGTCTGCTTGGGTGTCCGGCACGCCAAAGTGTGCGCGGAGCGCCTTCGCGGTTGCCTCACGTGCGAGCGGGCGCAAGTTCAGCAACTGGCAGCGCGATGTAATCGTATCGAGCAGGCGGTCGGTATCCTCGGCGGTGAGCAAAAGCACCACGTATGACGGCGGTTCTTCCAGTGTCTTGAGCAGTGCGTCTTGCGCGGCGGGGGTTGCCTCATGGAAGCGTAGGATCATCGGCACCCGGTAGCGCGCCTCGACGGGACGCAACGCCAGGGCGTTTTGCAAAGCGCGTATTTGCTCGATCTTGAGCCGGGCGCCCACCTTCTCAGCCTCGATGGTGGGCACATCGGGGTGCACCCCGCGCGCGATCAGCCTACAGGGGCGGCACTCTCCGCATGGCGGATGCGCGCCTTCGCAGTTGAGCGCCTGGGCAAGCGTCAGCGCCAGGGTGGTCTTGCCCACCGAGGCCGGACCGGTGATGAGATAGGCGTGGCGGAGCCGCCCGTGTGCCATGCTCTTGCTTAGTTGTGACACCGCCCATTCGTGCCCGATCACGGGCCAGTTATCGATATCGACTCTGTCCATATGTTCTTCTCTAGGCCTAAAGCTCCAACCCTTGCTTGATTGTAGCACGAAACACGTTTTTATCTTCTCATTTGATGGTAGGGATTCCTGGTGCTGGTCTCACCACCGCCGCTTGTTGTATTATCAATTATGGTTACAATAATAAGCAAATAAACACAAACACCCCCTCAACTGCCGAACGACACGCTTCCCGGAGGACAAATGGGCATTCACGGACCGGATCAGGCAACAATCTCCGAATTAATCGACCTGTTCTCTCCGTTGATGGGAACCCCTCAGGAACGCAAAGCCTTGCTGTCACAGGCTTTTACAGATAAATCCCTACTCGACGCGATTGACTACGACGGAGCAACCCTGACGTTTGTCCCCTTATTGATCGAAAAGCTGGTCGGATACGGCGAGGTTACGCCGGGCAAACTGTCGATCGAGACGCTTTTAGACTGCATCTACCCCAAAGTAGGCGTAGATAAGCAAGCCCGGATTGAGCGCCTGTGCCAACACATAGAACAAGCTCCTCCCTACCCAAACCGCAGAGGAAAGCCGACCACACCGACCATTGCCGCTCCAAACGGCAACCCGTTTTACTTTGGTGGGCCGATCAAATCGTCTGATCGCTTTGTCGGTCGAGAATCGGAGCTGTGCGATGTTTTCACCCGCTTGCAGAAGATGGGTTGTACGTCGGTGGTGGGGGAGCGGCGCATCGGTAAATCATCACTGCTGTATCAGATACAGCGAAGCTACCGCACCAAGCTGCCGGGGGATATGTTTACCGTATACATCGACCTGCTAGACGTCGCTTGCCACACTGCCGAGAGGTTTTTAGCCTATGCCATGACCCACATCCTGGACCACGTGCATTTTGCAAACAGCGACAATGCAAAGTATCTAAGCGCGCTTGATGAGCACTCACGCAGAAAACGCAGTCTGGCGCTGCTCGACTTTAGTGAGACCCTTCAGCTTCTACAAAGCGACGAGCGCATACACACCCGCCCGATCTTGCTCATCGATGAGTTCGAGGCCTTTATAGCCCACCCCGAAACATTCGATGACCGCTTCTTCGATGCGATGCGCTCGCTGATTGACAGAGACGCATTGACGATGGTCACCGCTTCATGCACTCCGCTAGAGGAGCTGATACACAAGAGCGCCAACCTCACTTCAAAGTTCCCAAACGAGTTTGTCGGTTGCAACTTAGGCCCCTTTAGCGAAGCAGAAGCCTTCGAGCTGCTGACCCTCCCCTCCGACCGGCCCTTTGCGCAGAATGAGCAACGCTGGCTGATTGACCTGAGCGGCGGCCACCCGGCCAAGCTGCAAAACGCGGCGATCATACTCTATGAAGCAAAGGCCGACGAGGTGGTTGACTATGGCGCGGTAGAGCGCGCCTATCATAAGGCCATCTCCCCAATGCTTGCGTCGGCACAACCCGCGTCCGGGTGCAGCACCATCCACAAAATCCCGCGCCTGGGGCAATGGGCGCGCCGCACAGGGAACGCGATAGACGAGATCGAGAACTGGATCGTTGGCGCAGCCATCATCGTCATCGTATTCGTTGCCGTTGTTGTGGGAGTCTTTTTGATCTTGCTTCGAGCGCTGGGCCTGCTGGGTCTATAAAGATTACTTGAGCAGAGAGGGCCTGGGTGAGGTTGAAACCCCAGGCTAAGCACAGTGCGCTGGCTGCTTTGACCTTTGCACCGGCTTGCAGGCTGGGCAGTTACATCAAGGATAGGATAATGCACAACATACCCAAACTCGCCCCCGGCCTTAAGGGATACATCCGAATGCTGTATTGGGTTTTCTTTAAACCCATCACCCTAATGCGTTACACCGAGGCGCTCGCCCCCGAACTTAGCCGAGAGATTGTAACTCCGCTGGGTGCGGCAGATGCCGTGCGGTTATGGCGCAAAACCCTGCAGGTAAACCCTGAATTACGCATGTTTTTGCGCCGAGCGTTCACGTTAACGCTCATCGCCCCCTTCTTAATTACCATTACCATCTTGCTCATTGTGAGTGCCGGGGGAGGAGGAATTGATTGGTTCGCTGCAATGTTCGGCGTGGTGTTCGGCGTGGCGGGCGGCGTGGTGGGCGGCGTGGTGGGCGGCGTGGCGGGCGGCGTGGCGGTCGGCGTGGCGGTCGGCGTGGC
>CAZJBO010000324.1:0-3628 GCA_964544075.1 uncultured Anaerolineae bacterium | reverse complement strand
TGGCGCTGCCGACCCTGATCGTAGGCATCCTCGTCGCCGTCGGCTTGATTGTCCGGGGGCACCGCCGCAAGGATTTGATCGGCGGCGTCTTCATGGGCATGTGGGTTGTGGTCCTCGCCTTGTTCTTGGTTAGTATGCGCGTCCCAACCGACGCCGCCGGCGATCCGGTGAGCGACGAAATCTTGTTTACCTACATCCTGTTTGGTGTGTCGCTTATCGGCGTGGGTATGCTCAGCCACACCGGTAATAACGTGAGCATGGATACCTTCGGGCCGATCTCGGATAACGCTAACGGCATCGCCGAGCTTTCGGGCGCCGAGGAATTCGATGCACCGGCGCGCCAGATCATGGCAGACCTCGACGCAGCCGGCAATACGACGAAAGCCATCACCAAAGGCGTCGCGATCGGCTCGGCAGTGATCGCGGCAGTCTCGCTCTTTGGCTCCTTCTTTACCGACATCGAGCGCGTGATGCCGCTGGGCGAGACCTTCGAACGCACGATCAACCTTGCTAACCCCACCGTCTTCGTGGGCTTGCTCTTAGGCGGTGCGCTGCCTTTGCTCTTCAGCGGTTTGCTCATCAAGGCGGTCAACCGCGCAGCATCGCTCATCATGGCCGAGGTGCGCTCGCAGCTCCGTATCCCCGCCGTCATGGACGGCACACAAGAGCCGGACTATGCTAAAGTGGTGACCATCTCCACCCAAGCATCACAGAAGGAACTGATCCCGCTGGGCGTGATCGCTATCTCCGCGCCGATTGTGGTCGGCTTGCTGTTCAAGGAACAGGCGCTGGGCGGCTTCCTGGCCGGTATCATCCTTTCCGGACAGTTGCAAGCAGTCTTTATGGCGAACGCGGGCGGGGCTTGGGATAACGCCAAGAAGTTTGTCGAGGACGGCAACTTCGGCGGTAAGGGCACCGAGAACCACAAAGCCAGCGTGGTTGGCGATACCGTCGGCGACCCCCTCAAGGATACCGCCGGCCCGGCGCTCAACCCCATGATTAAGGTCATGAACCTGGTAGCCTTGATCCTGGCGCCTATCGTGGTACAGTTCACCGATGCGTCCCACAACCTACCGATCGCGATCATAGTATCGGTTGGCATCTTGTTGATCCTATGGAGCTATTGGCGCAGCGACCGCGAGGTAGAGATGCTCGAAGGTGACGTGGCGCAGCGCTTGCAGGAAGGCGCCGGCGACTGAGCGTATATCTGTCGGACAACTTAACGTAATGAAGGAAGGGGCACAGCAATCAAACTGTGCCCCTTATGCTTATCCTCGACCCAGCAGCGCACCCCAGAGCAACCGATAGGCTTGCAGCGTTTCGACGATGGCGCGCGGTGTGCGCGCGAGCAGCGCTTGTGTGATGCGGGCAAGCGGCTCTAAGGTCAGGGTGATGAGGGTGTGTATACACGCCGTTCGGCGTGAGAAGTGTTTGCGGGCATAGAGGATGCGGCTGTGTAGGGCATAAAACAAACGCCGCGCCTTGATCTGCTTAGACGCGCCGCCGCCCTCATGATAGGCTTGGGCGTCGGCAAGATAATAGCTGCTCCAACCGGCCTGCCACGCCCGCAGCGAGAGATCGAGGTCTTCGAGGTACATAAAGAAGCGTTCATCAAAGCCCCCAAGCGCATCAAAGACACGACGTCGCAGCAAGAGGCAGGCGCCCATCACATGGTCAACCGGGCGGCTTTCGGCATGGTCCCATTCATGTAAGAGATAGCCGGGGAAGCGACGCGGGGCGATGTGGGCCAAGCCTAACGCCTGGGCGATGAAGTGGCGCGGAGTGGGGAAGCGGGCACAGCTACGGGTGGGAGCGCCGTCTTCATCAACGAGCTGCACGCCGAGGAGACCGGTTTGGGCATGGGCGGGGTTTTCCATATAGACAACCGCGCGCCACAGTGCATCTGGATGTAGGGCCGCGTCGGGGTTGAGGAGCAGGAGATAATCGGCCTCGCTGCCCGCCGCGCCCTGGTTAACCGCCGCGCCGAAGCCGCGATTGTGCGGATTGCGTATGATCGAGACGGGGAGCGCCTCGGATAGCGGCGGGATGTCATGTGTGCCGTTATCGACGATGACAAGACGGAGTAGCCGAAAGCGTGCATCCTGGGCAGCGGCGATGCTCGCGAGGCAGGCCGGGAGCCGAGGGCCGGTATTCCAGTTAACGATGATGATATCTAGCGTGGGGGACATAGAGAGTTCTCCGTTAACTACCAGCCGATATATTATCCTCGTCCACGTTCACAACATCGGCACGGTAGAGTTCGCCATCGGCATAACCCCCACATGCGCATCACGCGGCAGCTCCGCCAATATCTGCGCAACCACGTCGTTCAGCCGGTCGGGTGGCACCGGCTCGATCAACAGGCGGCGTGTGAAGTCCTCCGACATCTCCGATACCAGCAGCAAACGCACCCGCTGCGCATCCCGCGCGATCTGAAACGCCTTGTGCGGGCCGATGCGGAAGCCTTCGCGCTTGAAGCGTTCGAGCACCGCTGCGTGTGAGGTCAAGCCGGCCTCTGGGTCGAGTATCCAGCGCTCATAGCCGGTGCTCCCGGTCCCCTCCGGGCAAGCCGCGACCAGAATCACGGTGCCGCCCGGCTTCGTGACCGGCGCAGCATGGCCGAAGGCCTTTTGTGCTTGATATAGGTTGATGTCTTTCGGCGCGCCGCCGGGCGCGGTCACCAGCAGGTCAAAGGGTGCGGTTACCGGCACCTGACAGATCGCGCGTGTCTGCCGGATGCCTTGCTGCATCAGCGTGCGCGGTGTTCCGAACAGCGCCGTCACGAGCCGCTTTTGCCGATCAAGGATGGAGTTTAGCGCAAAGTGTACTCCTGCCATCTCCCCGATGTCTTCCACGTCCTGCCGCATCGGGTTTGCATCATAACAACCCAAGCGGGCGTCGGGGTGGCTTAACATCGCGTGGTTGTGGTCGATCGTCCGATGTCCGGCCAGCCCGATTGCGGCGCACTTGGCCCCGCCGGAGAAGCCCATAAACTGATGCGGTTCGATGTTCCCCACCACGACACGCAAGTCGGCTTCAACGAAGCGCCGGTTGATCCAGACCGGAGTCTGGCGGGCGGTCTCACCCAGGTAGGCCAGGTTCGCCGTGTCGTCGATGTTGTGGCTAGTCACCGGATAGCGCGCCAGGATGTCCGGCGGCACCACGCGCGCGAAGTCGTCGGGGGGCATGGGCAGATGGGTGCCGGTTGCGATGATGAGTGTGATAGCCTCAGGCGGCAAGCCCAACGCCTCGATCCGGGCGAGCAGGGGGGGGAGCAGCAACGCATGGGGCACCGGGCGTGTTTTGTCGCTGATGGCGATGGCCGCCGAGTGCGCGCCCGTATAGTCGAGGAGGCGGCGCGCGCCGAGCGGGACGTCAAGCGCTTGCTCTATGGTGCGCTGTGGGTCTGGCGGCAGGGGCGGTGTGGCCGGTGCGATGACCTCGGCGGACCAGGGCGCGGGCAGTGTGAGGGTGAGGTGGGTTTTATCGTAGGGTATTTTGTAACTGTGTTCCATAATCTATTGTCGTTTCAGGGCCTGCGGTTGAAACGCAGGTTAGGATGATATGTCGGGCTTGGGCCTGCGGTTGAAACCGCAGGCTAGCGCGGATACGTCGGCTGCGCCGACCC
>CAZJBO010000323.1:0-3632 GCA_964544075.1 uncultured Anaerolineae bacterium | reverse complement strand
GGTCCCGGCGAGCACTTCACGTATGGTCCGCACCAGACCTAAGCCGTCGCCCAAGAGCCGTTCCGCTCGGTTGACGTAGGGCACGACAAAGCGTGCACCGGCCTGGGCCGCGAGGTAGGCTTGCGCCGGGCTGTAGACGGCGGTCATCGCACACTCGATCTCCTTCGAGATGCTGGCAACCAGCGCCAGGTTCTCGGTGGTGGTCGGCACCTTCAGCACGACACGGTCGGGCCGGATGCCGTACGCCTCCCAAGCCTCATCCTCGCGCGCGTCTACGCTCTGGCTGCTGAGTTGATAGAACACATTGCCCTCGACGATCTCGACCAAATCGGCGAGCACATCAAAGGGCGCGCGCCCGGTGCGCGCGATCAAGATGGGGTTCGTGGTTACGCCATCGATGAAGCCCAGTGCATGTGCGGTCCGGGCATGGTCGGTATCTGCCGAGTCTAAATATAAGCCCATTGCCTCATCCTCTTAACCGGACTCTTTGCCGGGGTTTTCACTCCTCCACCTTTGCACCGGCCTCTTGTTTGTGCAAGAGCTGCTCGATTGCATATCGGGTCGGCATAGCCGGGACCGTGCCCGGCACGGTGCACGCCAGGGCGCCGGCAGCGTTCGCAAAGCGCAGCGCGTGTGCATAAGGCTGCTGCTCTGCGACCGCCACGGCCAGCGCGCCGCAGAAGGCGTCGCCCGCGCCGGTCTCGTCTCGCACATCGACCGCGAAGCCGGGGTAGGTGTATACCCCGTGTCGTGCGACCATCATACACCCTGCCGCGCCTTGTGTCACGATCACGCGGCGCGCACCGCGCACCCGTAATGCCTGAGCTGCCGGTTCTATGGCCGCGCCCGGCGCATGACCGACGAGCAAGGGGGCGACGCGCGCGCTGACTATCAGTATATCAACCAGTTTCAAAAAGTCATCCGAGAGTTTTTGCCCGTTGTAGGGCGTGGCGTTGAAGATCACCTTCGCGCCGCCGTTGTGCCCTAGCGCAGCTGCGCTCCGGTTCACCGCCAACGGCGCTTCTAGATGTAGGAGGACAACCCCGGAATTGGCGAGCACCTGGGTGGCGCGTGAGACATCCTCGACGCTAAGGGCAAGGTTGGCGCGGGGCACCGCGATTAGGCTGTCGTGTTCGTTGGCGATGACCAACGGGCTGGTTACCGCCGTGCCGTGGGCAGGGTCGCGCAACAGCCAGCGCGTCTCGACGCCTTCGTTCACCAGGCGCTTGAGCAATGCGTCGCCAAAGTCATCTTGGCCCATCCGCCCGATGGCGACCACCTTGCCGTCGGCGCGGCTGGCGGCGACCGCCTGGCGGAAGCCTTTGCCGCCGGGCGCCATCTCGAAAGCGGTGCCTAATACAGTTTCTCCTGGGTCTGGGCGGCGCGGTGCCTGGAAGATAAGTTCCATCACGAAACCGCCCACCACCGTGATGCGTGCCCTTACCATGTGTCTATTATCCAACATTTATTTGTTTTGTGCTTGTGTGCGGCAGGGCGGAGGTGAGCAAATGCGCGGTGCCATTGACAGTACAAACAATAGTGCTTAAACTAAGCAACGGTTGCGACGCACAAGCATAATTCTTATAAGGGAGTGCTATGATATGGCTGAACAAGAAATCTTGCAAGGCATCTATGAAAACGTGATCGCCGGCCAAGCGCCGAAGGTCAAAGCCGGGGTCGAGGAGGCGCTGAGCGCCGGGATCGGGGTCGGCGAAATTCTTAACAAAGGCCTTATTGCTGCGATGACCGAGGTCGGCGATCGCTTCGAACGCAACGAGTTCTATGTGCCCGAAATGCTTATCGCCGCGCGCGCGATGCAGGCCGGGCTATCCTTGCTCAAGCCGCTGCTGGTTGACGCGGGCGTCGAGCCGATCGGCAAGGTCGCCATAGGCACGGTCAAGGGCGATCTGCACGATATAGGCAAGAATCTTGTCGCTATGATGATGGAAGGCGCCGGTTTCGAGATCGAAGACCTAGGGGTGGACGTTGCGCCGGATAAGTTCGTCGAGGCGGTGAAGGGCGGCGCTAACGTTGTGGCGATGAGCGCGCTCCTCACCACGACTATGACCAACATGAAGATGACGGTTGATGCGTTGGCCGACGCCGGTCTGCGTGAGCGCGTCAAGGTTATGGTAGGCGGCGCGCCGGTGACACCGGACTATGCCGCCCAGGTGGGCGCTGATGGTTATGCTGCCGATGCCAGCAGTGCAGTCACCGAGGCGAAGGCTTTGTTAGGGTTGGATTGAGCGTGTGTGTGGGGGGCTGCTCCCCCTGCTCTGTGGAGGCTTTGAGCCAGAGGCACTCCCTTCGGTCAGCCCGCGCCTACACCTCTGCATCCGCGCCCGGAAGGGGCCTAAGGTCGCTGTGGGCATGGGGCGAAACTCGATAAATACTTTGGGCGAGGCGCTGCCTCGCCTTTACAGTTGGTGTGCAAGGCGCGACGCTTGGGGATAAGTTTGGGTTATCTTTGGGATAAGCTGGGGATAAGTTGGGATAAATTGGGTTAAGATTCCTGCACCATGCGCGGATCGATCGCATCGCGCAGCCCATCACCTATAAAGTTCACGCTCAATACACAGAGCGCAATCATCAGACCGGGCGGCACCCATAACCAGGGCTTGCTCTGCAGAATGTTGAGCGATTGCGCCTCGTTAAGCATCTTGCCCCAGCTCGGTAAGGTGGGGTCGCCCATACCGAGGAAGCTCAAGCTGGCCTCGGTGAGGATGGCGCTGGCGATGCCGAAGGTGGCCGAGACGATGATCGGTGCGATGACGTTTGGCATGATGTGTATCCAGAGGACGCGCGCCGAGGATGCGCCCAGCGAATGCGCCGCCGTCACGAAGTCCCATTCCTTCAATGAGAGCACCTGCCCCCGCACCAAGCGCGCGATGCGCGGCCAGGCGAGGAATCCCATCACTGCCATAATCACATAGAGGCTGCGCTGCTCGAAGAGGCCGATGATGGTGAGCACGATAATCAGCGTGGGGAAGCTGAGGACGGTATCGGCGATGCGCATGAGCACGTTATCGATCATGCCGCCATAATACCCGGCGACACCGCCTACGACCGTCCCGATGATGGTATAGATCGCCACGGCGATCAGCCCGACGCTCAACGAGGCGCGCGTCGAATAGACCAACCGGCTCCACACGTCGAAGCCGAGGCGGTCGGTGCCGAGCGGGTGGGTGGGGTCAGGCGAGATGTCGAGGCTTTGGCGGTCGCGTTCGTACGGCCCCCACTTGGTGATGAGCGGTGCGCTGAAGGCCATGAGCACCATGATGACCATGACGACGAGGCCAATGATTGCCAGCCGGTGGCGGCGGAAGCGCTTCCAGACCGAGGGCCGCTTCCGGGGGGCTTGCATGGTGTCTAATATGATGGGTTTGCTTGGTTCAGTCATAGCGTACTCTTGGGTCGGCGATGGCATAGAGCATATCGGCCAATAGGTTGGATGCCAGCACCAAGACGGCGAAGATCAGGTTCACCCCCATGATGACCGGGTAGTCGGCATCGAGCACGGCCTTGACGCTCATCGACCCCAAGCCTTGCCACTGAAAGATGCTCTCGATGATGACCGAGCCGCCGAAAAGCCCCGGCAGCCGGAGCGCGACCACGGTGATGATGGGTATAGG
>CAZJBO010000322.1:0-3684 GCA_964544075.1 uncultured Anaerolineae bacterium | reverse complement strand
GAGTGGGCTAAAGTCACGATGAACCTGGCGAGCGCCTACGCTGACCGCATTAGAGGGGAGCGTGCGGAGAACATCGAGTGGGCGATTGCCGCTTATGCGCAGAGCCTTGAAGTGTTCACCCCCGAAGCGCTGCCGGACGATTGTCGGAGAGCCGCACGCAATTTGGGCATACTTTGTTTCGGAGAACAAGACTGGCGTGGTGCCGGGAGAGCTTACCTACGCGCAGTGAAGGCCGCGAATGTACTTTACCGGGCTTCGATATCACTGAGCGGTAGAGAAGCCGAGCTTTCTGAAGCTGGCAATATTAACCAACGCGCCGCTTATGCACTGGCAAAAACCGGGCGCAGCAAGGCCGCTGCCATCGTTCTTGAGCGCGGGCGCGCGCGTGGTCTCGGCGAGACGCTGGACCGCGACCGCGCCGACCTGGAACGCATCAAAGAGGTAGACCCGGAACTTCACACGCTCTACACAGATGCTGCCGCGCAGCTCCGCCAGCTTGAGAGTCTCGATCGTGGGCGAAGAGACGACGTGCGTTTCGACGCTGCATTGCACGAGGAACGCACGAAGGCGCGCGCCAATCTTGACAGGGCCATCGAGCGCATCCGCCGCATCCCCGGCTACGCGGACTTCTTGCGCCCGCCGGACTGGGAGGATGTCGCCGAGGCGGTGAGTGCAGATACACCACTGGTTTACCTGGTCGCGACAAGCGCCGGTGGGCTGGCGCTCACGGTGCATAACAGCAGTGTTGATGTGTTGTGGTTGGATGGCCTCAGCGATGAGCGCTTACGTGGCTTACTGCGCGACTGGTTCGATGCGTATGATGGGCGACGTAAAGGTCGACAAGCCTGGTTTGATGCGATTGAGCAGGTCACCGGGCAGCTCTGGGAAATCGCAATGGGGCCGCTGGTTGAGCAGCTCGGCGAATTGGGAGTTGAGCAAGCCGTGCTCATCCCCGGCGGGCTGCTGGCGTTGCTCCCGCTCCATGCCGCCTGGACCGAGACCGAGGGTGAGCGCGTCTATGTCCTAGACCGCGTGGTCTTCAGCTACACGCCCTCGGCCCGCTCGCTGACCCATGCGCGCCGTGTTGCCGCGAGCGCAGCGGTAGAACCGCTGCTCGCCATCACCGAGCCGAAGCCGGTTAACGGGAGCGATCTACCTAATGCCCGCGCACAGGCCAGGGCAATCACAACTCTTTTTTCAGACGTAGTAGAATTTCCGGAACGACAAGCGACACGAGACGCTATTTTGCGTAAGATACCTCAATCTGAGGTGGTGCATTTCTTCTGTCACGGCATAAACAATTGGCAAGACCCACTTCAAAGCGGGCTGTCGGTCGCATACCACAAAACTCTCACTATGCAAGACTTGCTCAATTTGCGCTTGGATGGCGCGCGAATGGCGACGCTCTCTGCTTGTGAAACGGGCATTGTGGGCACCGATCTGCCCGACGAAGTGGTCGCGATACCGGCGGCGCTTATGCAGGCGGGGTTTGCGGGTGTGGTGGCGTCGTTGTGGTCGGTGTATGAAATCAGCACCGCCATGCTAATGGTCCGCTTTTATCAGTTCTGGCGCGAAGATGGTTTGACGCCCGCGTTGGCGCTGCGAGAGGCGCAACACTGGCTGCGAGACACGACGAACCGGGAGAAAGCGAACTATCTCAAACAAGACATCCCAATCTTCTCCACCACAACACAAATGCCCGAAGTATCGGCCAAAGACTTTTACACCTCTTTCATGCTGACCTTTCTAAACAGCGATGAGCGGAGCTTTGAGCATCCGATATATTGGGCGGCCTTTTACATGAACGGTGTATAGGAGAGAAACACGATGAACCGGGGAAGCCGTTTACTGCAAGCCATCGATCTTTTGTGGGACGATCTGCCCGATTCGCTCAAAGCGGCTTTGCCGCGCTACCGCGCGCAGCTGGCGGAAGAATGCGGCGATGAGATATCGGGGACTGTGCTCATTGTCCTGGACCTGTTTAGTCGGCATCCGGCAGCGCACAAACGCTTGCTCCAGACCATGAATGACCCGACTTTGTTGGTCCACAAAACAGTGATGGAGAGCAGTAACATTACGGGAGACTGTATGCGCGCGGGAATGCTTGCCGAGCACAAGCCCGTCATCCGCTACACCGACATCTCGTGCCCGCGCCGGGTGTGGATCAAAGCGCCGCGCGTGAGCGTGGTGGTGCGCCTGACGCTGAAGCCTTCGGGCCTGAGCGCGGCAGTAGAGGAACTCGAACTTGATAAGAATCTCCCGGTGCGCGTGTATCTTGATGCCCCGGCCTTTGAACTGCTCAATGGGAATATGCAAGAAATCGAGATCATCCCCGACGCTGACAGCCCGCCTCTGGTCTTTGATCTGCGCCCGCAGGAGATCGGGCACAAGCACATAGTGCTCGACTTCTATCAAGACGGCAATCATGCAGGCACGGCCAGCGTGCCGGTCGAGATCAGCGCACAGGAGGTCAGCGCGCACACGTCAAAGGTGGTCCCCCAGGTGATTAGCGTGACCCCTCGACTTGAGCCGCCCGACTTCACGCTGACCGTCAGCTATGAGCGCGGTCACAGCGAACTGCGCTTTCGGCTGCAACGCGCGGGTGAGTTCGGCGAGGAGTTCGCCCCGGTCAAGCTCCAATGCGATCCGCAGGCATACGCGGCGGACCTGTTCAAGGGCTTGTGTGAATTGCAGCGGCGGCGTGACGTGCAGGACAAGCTCCGAAAGATCGGCTATCGTCTGTGGAGCGAGCTGATCCCGAAGGAGTTGCGGGACATCTACGCAGACGAGCGCAGAGTCTGGAAAGACAAGACGCTGGTGCTCATCTCGGACGAGCCGTATTTCCCCTGGGAGCTGGTGTGGCCCTATGGTTCGGGTTGGAAAGACGAGGCGCCCTGGAGCGTGACGCTGCGGCTCACGCGCTGGCTGCGCCGCGATGCACAGGGCAACGGGCACCGCTCGGCACCGGCGATGCTCTCCCTGGAGAAGCTGATCTGCATCGCGCCAAAAGACATGGGGCTGCCGGGCGCGCAGAGCGAAAGCAGCTATCTGCGCGAATTGGTGAAGGCGAAAGGCTTCAGCGATCTCGGTCCCACCGAGGCGAGTTATAAGCGGGTGATGGGTTTGTTGGAGGCGGGTGAGTACACCTGGATGCACGCGGCCACCCACGGCAATGTTGTCGAGACTGTCGGCGCCGATACGGTGATGTGGCTTAAGGACGGGGAAGCGCTGAAGCCGGGCGATTTCGTCGGTCCGGAGATCGAAGGGCACATCGCGGAGGCGCGCCCGGCCTTTGTGTTTAACGCTTGCCACAGCGGGCGCGAAGCCTGGGGATTGACCGGACTGGCGGGCTGGGCGAACCAATTGATTAAGAGCGGAGCGGGTTTGTTCGTTGCGCCGCTGTGGACGATCGGCGACCAAACCGCGCTGGCATTCTCAAGGGTGTTTTACGGAGCACTGCTGGATGGTGACACGGTCGCGGAGGCGGCACGGCAGGCGCGCGAAGCGATCAAAGATAGAGACGCAAGTTGGCTGGCGTATAGTGTGTATGCGCACCCAAATGCGCGGGTAAGCAGCACAAGCAACTAATCCAAGAAAGCGCGGTGACGCTGCGCCACATCACGTTAATTGGTCCTTCGCTTCGCTCAGGACGAAGAGAAGAGCAGAGAAGAAGCCGCTGCGCGG
>CAZJBO010000321.1:0-3685 GCA_964544075.1 uncultured Anaerolineae bacterium | reverse complement strand
CTTGGCGGGTGAATATATTAATCAGCATGTTGACGCTTAGGGATAGCAGAACCACAGAGACGCTGCCGACCAGTATCTTAATCCAGATAGACCAGTTGCTGGGCCAATAGCGAGACGCGCGGAAGTCGAATCTGCCGGGTGCTTGTTGTGTCATGTCAACTTACTCCTTCGCTTGGCGTCCGCGCCCGGTAGTATGTATCCGCCCGACGCTTGGTCCCGGAGAGCGTTGGGGATAGATACTGTGCGATGATACATCGTGCCGCTTGCGGCTGTTGCCAGAGCAAAGATATACGGGGATGTTCGCATCTGTAATCGCCGAGGTTGTCTGGTCCACTATACATCTTGGTCCACTCTATCGTCTCTGTCTTGCTCAAGGTCTATGCCCAAGCGCACGTAAGCGCTTGAGCCTTCGAGTGCTTGGTTGAGTGTATCGGCGGTGACGCGCAGCAAGGTCTTTATGTCGCGCGCCTGTTGCATCTGGTCGGAAATCTCGCGCAGCAGCTGTTGACGTTCGGCGCGTGCGCGTGTGCTGGCGAGCAGGCGCCGGTTCTCGGCGACCAGGGCCATCCTTTCGAGCACGGCCTCGAATAGGCTGATGTCTTCATCCTGCCACTGCCGCGCGGGGTCTTGGTCATAGATGCCTAACACACCGATGGTTTCCTCGCCTAAGAGGATCGGGGCTACCAGCGCGGTATAGTTTGCCTGTGCATCTTTGTCTTTGCCGATGAGTACTATTGTGTTGTTCTGTGCAAAGGCTTCTTGTATCTCGACCGGGGTGAGGCTGCCGCGTGGTGGTACCCCCGGCTGTAAGGCCTCATACTTCTTGGCCTCTTGCAGGGCCGAGCGCAGCGTTAACGAGTCGCCCATGTGTATCAGGGTTTGCGAGCCGTCAAGCGCACTGTTTAGCTCCTCTGCCGTGATGTGTATCAAGGCTTCAATGTCTTCGGCGCTCTGCATCTGGTCGGAGATCGCGCGCAGCATCCGTTCGCGCTCGGCGCGCTTCTGCGATTCTTGGAGTCTGATCTGGTTCTGGACGGATACGGCAGCCTGTGTGCATAGGGTCGCGAGACGCCGGAGGTCGTCTTTGGTGAACCTTGTGACTTCTTTCATCGCGACGCTGACCATCCCGATCCATTGTGCGCCGACGACCAGTGGGACCAAGACCATGCTGCGGATGCCGTCGCGTAGATATGCGGTGCGGAGGGTGTTGCTTAGGCGCGGGTCGGTGGCCGTATCTTCAATGATGGATTGGGTGTCGGGGCGTATCCAATCTACAATCGAGTCCTCGTCTAGCGCGTAGGAGACTCCCGTCATATCCGCTTGTGATGTGTCGTGTGACCAGAACGCCGCGATGGTTGCGGTGTTGGGCCGTTGATCTTCTACCCAGGGGGTGTTGAAGAGGATGATAGAGCCGGAGTGTGTAGCCTTCCCCACCAGGGAGTTTTGTCGCAAGGCGTCCAGAACGTCGTCGAAGGTTTGTGCTTCGTTCACCAGCGCGCCGCCTTTATGGAGTATGCTGGTCTCTTGGAGCGCATTTTGGGTGTCTTGGAACAGGCGTGCGTTCTGGATGGCCAACCCTAAGCGGTCGGCGACTGCCTGCACCACGGTTTTCTCGTGGCTGCCGAGTGGGGTTTCGGGGCGCACGATGTGTAGGCTGCCCACGACTGTGCCGCCCAGTTGGATTGGGACCGCCAAGCCTTCGCCGTTGTTTGGCTCCGCCGTGTCTTCCACCGGCACAACCTGGCTCAGGTCATAGCGATAGCCGATGTTCTTCTCGCGCGCATATGAATCCATGAATTCGGCCCACTCTTGGCGCGAAATCTGGCGGTTGAGGCGGTCGACCTCTTGTATGTGGGCCTGTGCTGCGTCGAGGAGGCGGATGTTATGGATGGCGGTTGCCAGCTGGTCGGCCAGAGTCTCGAAGATATCGGTGCCCATAGCATCAAAGATGGCGGCGTCTCGGCTGTGCAGTTCCAACACTCCCAGCGTTTTACCGCCGGCGCGCAAGGGCAGCGCGATTTTTGCGGTGCTTTCTGGGAAGAGCGGATCGTTAAATTGTGGTGCATTCGATGCGGTGACGACGATGATTTTGTTGGTCAGGGCTGCTTTACCGACTGTGGTTTGAGCATCAACGCGAACTTTGTAGTCCTGTGCGGGCCGGTCTTGCCCCTCTGCGCCGGCGCTGGCGTGTAGTTGGGCATATTCGCCCACATCATCGAGCAAGAAAATCTGTGCGTGATAGAAGCCGAGGCGCTCACACAGCAGGGTAATCACCCGTTCAAACAGTGGGTCAAGCTCACGTAGTTGTGCGATCTCATGCCCGATGACGGTCAGGGTCTCCAGGACGTGCGTGCGTTCCAATACACGTTCTTCCAAGTCTGCCAGGGTTTGTTGCAGTTCTGCCGTCATCCGATTCAGCGCTTTGCCGATCTTGCCGATCTCGTGCTTGGTGGATTCTTCTGCGCGTGTGTTCAAGTCGCCGGCGGCGAGTTGTTCGGCAGTCTGTGTTAGTGTTGTCAGCCCGCGCGATATCCGTGATACCACGAAGAACGCCCCCAAAGTTGCGATAGTCCCTATGCCGAGCGCGATCAGGAGCAGGCTTTGTCCGGCGCGTGCGCTGACGCGCGCTTGCTCTTCGAGCAGGTGCACCATCGTGTTGACTTCGGCCACCAGCGGCTCGGCCTGTTGGTTGATCGCGGTTAGCATAGTCGTTCTTTCCACCGGTGGCGCATCAAGGTAGGCTTGCAGGTTTGCTTGATATTCGTGCCAGATGGTCTCGACGTTTTCGATCTGTGCGCGCACTTCCGCGCTCACCGGGCTGAGCTTATATATATCCGATCCTTCTTTCAGGCCATGCAAAAGGCTGTCGAACTGCACGCTGCTTTTCTCGATTTCTATCTTTAGGTTCGCCCGTTCGTTAGGGTCGTTAGTGTCGTAGTGCATGTTGGCCAGGAACGCCAGCTTGTAGGCTCTCATGCGTTCCGAGCCGGCCACGTTGATTGCAGGTGCGTTGCTATGCTCTTGGTTCAAGGCGATAAACCCTACCGCCACTGCGCCGAAGATAATGATCGATAGGCCGGTGAACAGCAATAGCAATCTAAGGCGAATGGTCATCTCACACCTCCCGCCTGGCGGCGTCTTGCTGTGTTGTCACGGGCACGTTGTCCTCACCCGGTTCTTCTCTTTCTGCTTTGGCTTGTGCCCCCACCAAGCGTATCGTCGTCTCTGAGATGTGCAGGGCTTGGCCTAGTTCGCGGACTGCCGTTTGGAGCAAGTCTTCCATATTGGTCTTGCCGGTCAGCTTGCCGGAGATCAGGTTGACGACCCGTTCGCGTTGTGCCAGGCTCTGTGCTTGGTCGAACAGGCGCACGTTTTCCATGTTAAGCATTAGGCGGTCGGCGAGTGCTTGCGCCAGCTCCAGGGTTTCGGGGGCGATGGTCTCGGCCTCGACCTCGAATTCTAATGCTCCCAAGCAGGCATCGCGCAGCTTCACCGGTACGGCTATTGTTATTGCGCCTTCTTCTTGGTGGGTGACTATTTGTTCTGTGTCGATGGCCTCGGCCATATGTTTTGTTATGTTTGCGTTGCGCGCGGCTTTGTTATCGACGACTTCGGCGCCAAAGGTTGCTACCCCGTGTTGCGACAGGTAATCGCGCCACGCCTCGCCGACCAGCCGTCGGTTGAG
>CAZJBO010000320.1:0-3689 GCA_964544075.1 uncultured Anaerolineae bacterium | reverse complement strand
CAAGGACAAGGACTGCGATTGCGACAAGGACAAGACGTGCGACAGTGCATCGTATATCGAAAATGTCATCTTCAAGCACATGTTCCCCGGCGAAGAAGTCGCGGCAATCATCGTCGAGCCGATACAGGGCGAAGGCGGTTATATCGTCCCGTGCGATTCCTTCCTGCCCGGACTGCGCAAGCTCTGTGACAAATATGGCATTCTGCTGATCGCGGACGAGGTGCAGGCCGGCATGGGCCGCACCGGTAAATGGTGGGCCATACAGAACTGGGACGTCGCACCCGACATCGTGACGATCGCAAAGGGCATCGGCAGCGGTATGCCCATCGGCGCTATGGTGGCGCGCAAGGACTTGATGACCTGGCCGCCCGGCGCGCACGGCAACACCTACGGCGGCAACCCGGTTGCGTGTGCGGCGGTGTTGGCGACCATAGACCTAATCGAGAACGGTGATAAAGAGACCGGCAAGCCCTTTATGCAGAACGCGCTGGAGGTCGGCGAGCACATCATGGACGCGCTGGAGGAGATGAAGTCGCATCACCCGTGCCTGGTGGATGTGCGCGGCAAGGGTTTGATGATCGGCGCAGAGATGGAGATCGACGGGAAACCGGCGGTAGAGCTACGCAACCGCACTGCCGCGATCGCCTTCCAGAAGGGGTTAGTCATGCTGCCATGCGGCCCCTCGACGATGCGTTTTGCGCCACCGCTGAACATCTCGAAAGAGCTGGCGGACGAAGGTATGCATATCTTTGAGGCGGCGTTGAGCGAAGCAGAGAAGGAATAGACGCAAAGAAACGAGCTTCGATATAGAGGGGAACACTGGTTTCGTCACAGTGTTGCCCCTCTATGAGTAAGGAGAACCAACGAATGAGTCACCCGAACATACAAATGCTCGACTTTAAGTTCCACATCCCGTTAGGCCAGCAAAAATACACTTACGCAATCGGCAGCAGCACGCTGGTATCGGTCCCGCTGATGCAGTCCACCTACTGCAAAGCGAATGTCGTAGCGTCGCCTGATACCGCCGTCAATACGTTACATAGCCTGCCGCTTTGTTTGCAATTCTCGCGTTCGGTAAATGACGCTTTTCTCCCACCCATATACAACATAGTCGCCCACAATCCTGCCGAGTTTGTTGCATTACACATCACAGGTCCCGTTGACCTGGGAAAGGGCGAATATCGTCTCGATAACGACACCCCCGCACAATGGGAAGATGCGGTAAACATTATAGAACGAGCAGCCGTTGCATTGGACAAGAATACAAAGCGCCCCACTTTACAACTGTTCAGCCTCGCGCCTACCGTTCTTATGTTTGCCGCAGGACTAAGGTTTTATCGTTTCTGGCCCGTACAGCTGTACAACTACGCCGGCGGCACTTATAAAAAAGTTCTAGACATTTTCCCTGAGTAGGAGATACCCCCAATGACCCACACCTACCCCACCCCATCAATCAGCCGCACGATGGCAGAGTTTGCCGCCGGCCTCAAGCTCGGAGACGCGCCCGCCGCTGCCATCAAAGAGGCCAAGCGCTTCTTGCTCGACAGCATCGGCTGCGCGTTCGGCGGCTATGGCAGCCCCGATATGCAGATCGCGCACGCCTACACCGAGGCGCTCGGCGGCACGCCTGAAGCAACCATCATCGGCAGCGGGCTGCGGACCAACACCGTAAACGCTACGCTGATGAACAGCCTGCTTATCCGCGCGCTCGACTATAATGATATCTACTGGAAGCAAGACCCCTCTCACCCCTCCGACATCATACCGGCAGGACTGGCGGGGGCCGAGAAAACCGGCAAAGGCGGCGCAGACTTGCTGCTCGCCATCCTTATCGGCTATGAGCTGGAAATGCGCTGGTGTCTGGCCGCCTCGCCCGGTGTGCGCGAGGTGGGATGGCACCATGCAACCCTGACTCAGTTCGTCAGCCCGCTGGTGGCGGGGCGGATGCTCGACCTCAGTGTAGACCAGATGGTCCACGCGGTAGGCATCAGTGGGAGCAGCCACAACACTTTCGGCGGGGTGGTGGCAGGGCACCTAAGCAATATGAAGAACACCGCCGACCCGATGGCCGTGCAAGCCGGCATGGTGGGCGCGGAGATGGCAAAGCAGGGCTATACCGGGCCTATGCTCGTCATCGAGGGGCGCGAGGGGCTGTTCGATACGATCCGCAATGTGGCATGGAACGCTGAGATTCTCACAGATGGGCTGGGCACAGAGTTCCGCATCACGCAGTGCAGCTATAAAGCCTTCCCTACCGAATACCTCACACATTCGCCCATCAGCGCGACGATCCATCTCTGCGAAGAACACGATATCGTGCCCGATGACATCGCCGAGGTGACGGTGAAGACGCTCAAACGCGGCGCCGAGATTCTCAGCGATCCGGATAAGTATAAGCCCACCACGCGCGAGACCGCCGATCACTCGTTGCCATACTGCATTGCAGTTGCAGCGATCGACCGCAGCGTACTGCCGACCGCCTTCAGCGAAGAACGCCTAAGCGATCCGCGCATCTGGGGGCTGCTGCCGAAGATAAAGGTTATAGCAGAACCATCATTCGAGGCGAAGTTCCCGAAGGTGCAGCCGGCAGAGGTGATGATTAAAACCAACAGCGGTGATGTTTATGTGCTTGGCGTTGACTACGCGAAGGGCGATCCGCTGGACCCGCTCAGTGACGCGGAGATAATCGCCAAGTTCCGCAGCCAAGCCGGGCTGCATATCGACACAGCACAGCAAGACGCCATCATCGCCGCAACCTGGGCGCTGGAAGAGGTTAAGGACATCGAGGAATATATGCAGTTATTGGTAAAACGTTGATGGGCGGCCTCACCTGCCCCCACTGCGGCGCGCCGGCCATGCGCTGGTGGCGCAAGTTCTTCATACCGCCCGACCGCATCACGCTATGTACAAACTGCCACAAGCGCATCAGCATATCGGGGCGCGGCATGGCGGTGATTACCTTGATGGCAATACCCTTGATCGGGATACTGTTCTCGCTCGACCCCGGCCCGCTCAAAATGGCGGTGCTCGCGGTGGGGCTGACGGTTATTGCCGTGCTCTACATTACAAAAGTGCCGCTGCTGCCGGGAGAATAGGCACGTCGCAATGCGAGAGGCTCACCCCCGGCTGATGCGCATTTCAGCACGCCAGTGGCTCAGTTATGACCGCCCAGGTTCCACCTTATTTTGGTCGATTCGTGGTCTTGACAATGGGGGTCACTTCATAGAATGGAAGTTATCGTAACACACCGAGGGAAAAATGCGCGTTCGTTCAAAATAAGGATGAATGAACGCGAGTTTGATGTTGTTTTGGACGAAAAACGTTACGTCTATGTGCAAGGGGAAAAAATAGGGCACGTTAAGGACCCATTAGTTCCGTTAACAATTCCATTGGGAGACCGAACAGGAAAGATGGTAGCATATTTTTATCCCTTCGGCTATGGGTTAGAGACTATCAAGCTGCGAGTAGAGCATGAACTTGTATATTCGGAAACGGTAGCAAATCAGAGAGCGTCTAATGTACAAAGGTGGAGTAAACTAGCACTTGACTTTGTGTTCAACGTGTTGTTCGTTGGTGTTCCGACGTGGCTATTTGCAACTAGCATCTTGTTCTTTATAGGGAGATGGCTATTGGGTGGAGTAAAGCAGGAAATAGGAGGAGAAGATACAATCAGGCTTACCAGTCTTATG
>CAZJBO010000319.1:0-3690 GCA_964544075.1 uncultured Anaerolineae bacterium | reverse complement strand
TTTACCGCTATCAGGGGCTATTATGTATAATACGATACGTTTTGTCAAATTAAGGATGCGGCATCCTATGCCGGTTGGTCCGTGCGGTTAATATCCACCATCCCCAGGCACGACCTTGCCCCGAAAGATATAGTAGATGTACGCAGTGTACGCGATGACGAAAGGCATACCGATCAAGGCGATGACAAGCATTGCCGTGAGGGTGTTCTGGGAAGCCGAACTGCTCTGGATAGTTAAGCTATGCTCCACTGCGTTGCGGGCCGGGAGCATGTACGGGTGGTTAGATACGCCAAAGATGCCTATCAGCCCGGCGATCGACAAAGACGAGAAGAGAAAAGTCGACTTGGTCTCGTCCTGCTGCAACTTAAACCATGTCGCGGCCAAGAAGCCGCCCGCCAGGATGGGCACGATCCATGTGAGGGGCCTTGCCCGGAAGTTGTCAAATCGGTCTGGTACATCAATGGCGCCCACTACCGTGGTAAGCACCACCAGGACAACCAGCGCGACCCATCCGCTCTTGGCCCACTTCTTCGCCCGCACAGCGATCTCGCCCTGGGTCTTCAGGCTCAGGTAGATAGCGCCTTGCATGACAAACATCGCCAGCCCGCAGAGGCCTACCAACAGCGAGAAGGGGTTGAGCAGGGTGAAGAAATCGCCGGTGAACTCCATCTGGGCGTCGAGGGGCACGCCGCGCATGATGTTCCCGATCGCCACACCGGTAAGCAACGCCGGCAGCAGGCTCCCAACAAAGAAGAGCCAATCCCAAACCTTGCGCCACGTTTCATCCTCTATCTGGGTGCGAAACTCAAAGGAGACCGCCCGGATGATGAGGGCAAAAAGGACCAGCATCAGCGCCAGGTAGAAGCCACTAAAGACGGTGGCGTAGACATGTGGGAAGGCCGCGAACAATGCACCGCCTGCCGTGAGCAGCCAGACCTCGTTGCCATCCCAGAAGGGACCGATGGCGTTGAGTATCAAACGGCGTTCCTTATCGTCTTTGGCGACGAAAGGGGAGATAACGCCCACGCCTAGATCGAAGCCATCCAAGATGGCATAGCCGACTATCAGCACGCCGATGATTAGATACCAAACTTCTTGGAGTAATTCATGACTCATGCTGATACCTCCTCTGCTGCCGGGATCGGCTCCGGCCCATGTTTGAACTTCTTCCTAACCAAGAATATGAGCAAACCCAAGATCGCAGCATAGACCAGGGTAAACAGAACGATGGTAAAGAAGATCTGTCCAGAGGGCACGACCACCGATACGGCGTCCTCGGTCTTCAGCAGGCCCTGCACCGCCCAGGGTTGGCGTCCGAACTCGGCAGCCATCCATCCCAGCTCGATCGCCAGGAGCGGCAGCGGGAGACTGTAGAGCATGGCGCGCAAGAAGAGTTTGTTAGCATAACGCTTCTCTCGCAAGAAGATGCCCCACCAAGAGAGGAAGATGAAAAACATGCCCAAGATGAACATGATGTGGTAGGAATAGAAAGTGACGGTGACGGGCGGCCATTCGTCGCGGGGGAACTGGTCCAGCCCGGTCACGGTTGCGTTAGCATCGAAGTACATCAAGAGGCTGAGCGCCTTTGGTATCTGGATGCTTAGGTGGAGCTTCTGGTTATCGGTATCCGGGATGCCAAAGAGGGTCAAGGGCGCGCCCGCTTGAGTCTTGAACAAACCCTCGAAAGCCGCCATCTTCGCCGGTTGGGTTTCTCCAACCTGTATAGAGTGGTAGTGCCCTATGCCGAGCACCAACAAGGAGGCTACCGCCGCCGTGACCAAGCCGATCTGGAGCGAACGGCGGGCGAACTCCTGGTGCCGACCCTTCAGGAGGTACCAAGCGCTGGTGCCTGCCATGAAGAAAGCTCCCGCCAACAAGGACGCTACAACGGTGTGGGTATAACGCGGGATAGTGGAGGGGTTAAATACCGCCGCCCAGAAGTCGGTCAGCTCGGCGCGCCGGGATGCGCCTTCGCCTACAATCTGATAGGCCGTGGGGGTTTGCATCCACGAGTTCGCCACGATGATCCAGAAGGCCGAGAGCGTCGAACCCAGCGATACCATCAAGGCAGAGAGCGCATAGAAGCGCCGCGAGACGCGCGTCTTGCCAAAGAGGAGTACGGCCATGAAGCTAGACTCCAAGAAGAAGGCAAAGACGCCTTCGGCGGCAAGCGGCGAGCCAAAAATGTCGCCGACATAGCGCGAATAGGTGGACCAATTAGTGCCGAACTGAAACTCCATTGTGATGCCGGTTGCGACGCCGGCAGCAAAAAGCATGGCGAAAACCTTTAACCAAAACTGTGTCATTTGGTCATAGATTTTCTCCCCGGTGCGGAGGTGACGCCACGCCATATAGGAAATCAGCCAGCTTAGCCCTATAGTGATCGGCGGGAATAAGAAGTGAAAAGCGACCGTCAATCCGAACTGGAGTCTTGCCAATGAAACTGCGTCCAAGTGTCATTTCCTCCTTAAAATATGTAAATAATTCGGATGGTGAAGGACAGAACATGTCAATATCTATTATTGACTAAGTTGACACATCTTGTCAAATTAAAATCACTTCGGAGGCAGTTTCAGCTGACAATTCCCATCGCGCGCCTACGCGCCCGCCCTATCGAGCCGCGCCATCTGCTCGGTGCTAAGCACCAAGTCTAGCGCGCCCAGATTCTCGTGCATCTGCGCCGTAGTGCTGGCAGAAAAAATCGGGATAATCGCCGGCTCGCTCTGCATCATCCACGCAAAGATCACCTGGTTAGGCGTCGCGCCGGTCTCTTCCGACACCGCCTTCAGTTCCGCCAGCCGCGCATCCGCATCAGGGTCGGTATATTGGCCGGGCAGGGCACGGTCGGTGCGGGTATAGCCGCCCGCGAGCAAGGGCGAGTAAGCCAGCAGCGTGATCGCACGGTTGGTACAATAGTCAAGTAGATCATCGTTTGTCGAGACCTGCGGGGAGAAGTCCGCGCCGGGCCGGGGCCGCAGATAAGTGTAGCGCTGCTGGATACAGCAATACTCGGCCCAACCTTTGGTGTTAGCGATCCAGCGCGCCTGCTCCAAGCGCCACGCGCGGAAGTTACTCGCGCCGATGTAGCGCACCATCCCCTCTTTCTTCAGCTTGTCGAAGGCGGCAAGCGATTCTTCCAAAGGGGTATCGCGGTCGTCGTGGTGTGCATAATACAGATCGATAGTCTCAACGCCCAGCCGCTTCAAGCTCTTCTCACACTCCGCCACAATCTGCTTGGCCGATGTGCCGCGCGTGACACCTCGCGTCGGCATCTCGAAGCCAACCTTGCTGGCGATAAACAAGCTGTCACGGTTGCCACGTTCCCTCATCCACTTGCCCAACAGAGTTTCGCTCTCGCCGCCTTCATAGCCTCGAATCCAGCGCGCATAGACATTTGCCGTGTCGATAAAATTGCCGCCGGCCTCGACGTATTGGTCTAACAAACGGAACGAGGTTTCTTCGTCTTCCTTCGTGCCGAAGTGCATTGTGCCCAGACACATAACGCTTACATCCGCGTCGGTGCTGCCGAGCTGTATAGTCTGCATACTCATATTTTGTCTTCAACCTTTCTTGGCGATGTTGATAAAAGGCTGCGCCGTACATCTGCGCAGTCTATGTAACTAGTGTAGCGCATTCGTTTCGCAAATGTGAAGTTAATCGTCTCAAAGGGGGCATGTAAAGCGTTAAAGC
>CAZJBO010000318.1:0-3691 GCA_964544075.1 uncultured Anaerolineae bacterium | reverse complement strand
CTGCTCTCTGTGGGGGCTTTGGAGCCAGAGGCATTCCTTTCAGTCACCCCACACCTCCGCCTACGCGGAGGGACCTGCATTTGCGCGGCTTTGCCGCGCTTAGAGAGGGACTAAGGTCTGGTGACCAAAGGGAATGCCTAAGACTCAAAGCTCCATGTGAATAGATACCCCCACGGAGAGCAAGGCGAACAGATACGAGGGGATGGAAAGGGGGAGGATAATTACTAGCATCGGCAATATTTATGTGTCATCGTCGTTTTAGTAAGTATGGTCAGGAGGTGTCACGTGACCCGAATCACCCGCCGCACGTTCCTAAAGCAAGCGGCTGCCGCTGCTGCTCTGATGATGTTACCCAAGCCAGACCCACGGTGGCCCTGGCAGACAGGCACCGAGGCTCCATTGATTGTTGTGGATGCGCACGAGGACATCGCGTGGAATATGCTCAACTACGGGCGCGACTATGCACAAAGCGCTCAAGAAATCCGTGATGCTGAGCACGCAGCGGGGAGCAGCAATCCCTGGCACACCGGGAATGCTATCCTCGGCTTACCGGATTGGCTGCGTGGGCGCGTCGGTGTGGTGGGTGCGACCATCTTTGTGATGAAGCGGGCATATGCCGGTAACGGTGAGGCGGTGGTCTACTCGGATGCCGAGGAAGCCTACATGTGGGGCACAACCCAGATGGATGCTTATGAGCTGTTTGCCGAACGCAACGCACAGGTTCAGCTTATCAACACCGTCGCCGATCTTGACGCGGTAGTGGCGAGCTGGGCCGATGGTGTGGCGGCGGAGGAGCGGCGGGTGGGGCTGTTGCGCTGTATGGAAGGCGCCGACCCGATCCGGGAACCGGCGGAATGTGGTGCGTGGTTCGAGCGTGGCTTGCGCTCGGTCGGCATCTCATGGAAGCGCACCCGTTATGCCGGTGGCACCGGTGAGCCGGGGCCGCTCACCGATCTGGGCTATGCGCTGCTCGATGAGATGGCGGCGGTCGGGTTGATGTTGGACCTGAGCCATTCTTCGGACGAGGCGTTTTATCAGGCGCTCGACTACTTCGATGGGGTTGTCTTTGCCAGCCACAGCAACCCGCGTACCTTCTGCCCCTGGGACCGCTGCCCGACCGATGAGATGATTACGCTTTTGGCCGAGCGGGGCGGCGTGATCGGGGTGGCTTTGTATAACGGGTTCCTCAAGCCGGGCTGGGTGCCGAACGTGGACAGCCGTAACGATGTCTCGGTCGAGGATGCCGCCGATGTGGTCGATCACATCTGCCAGCTGTTGGGCGATTGCGATCATGTGGGCATCGGCGCAGACTTTGACGGCGGGCTGGGTTGGGAGCACATCCCGCACGAGATGGACAGTGTGGCCGACCTGATGTTGGTCGGCGATGCGCTGCGCGGGCGCGGCTATAGCGAAGCAGACATCAAAGCCGTGATGGGCGGTAACTGGCTGCGTTTATATCGGCAGGGCTTACCGGCCTAGCGTCACTCACCCAGCGATGAACCCTCGACGATGGCGGGTATTTCGTATTCCCAGTCCGTCGGGTAGGGTGTTAACGGGACGCCGTAATAGGCCTCGATGATGCGGCGCACGATCGGTGCGGCGACCCAGGACCCCTCGCCGGCGTGCTCGCCAAGCACCACTACGGCGATCTCAGGGTCTTCCGCCGGGGCATAGGCGACAAACCAGGCGTGAGGATAATCGGCAGTGCCGCCGGCTTGGGCGGTGCCGGTTTTGCCACAGGTGGGTATCTCCATCCCTTCGTAACGATAGGTCGCCGTGCCTTGCGGGTCGGTGGTGACGGCACAGAGCGCTTCTTGCACGGCCTCGATGACTTCAGGCTGTACGTCGATCTTGCGCTGCGCCACCGGCTCTATAGACCAGCTTGCCTCTTCGCCGATCAATCCGATGTGATGGACCAACTGGGGTTGGTAGAGTGTGCCTCCGTTTGCGACTGCCGACATCATGCGCGCCAGCTGAAGTGGGGTTACCAGCACGTCGCCCTGCCCGATGGCCATGTTTACGTTGTCGCTGTAGGTCCACTGGCGGCCCTGTGCATGTACGAAGTCCGGGTCGGGGATGACGCCTTTCGCCTCGTCGATTTGTTCGATCCCGGTCAGCTCGCCCAAGCCCATCTCGCGCGCATAGTTGCCGAGCAAGAGCGGGTCGTTTTGGTGCAGCTGGTAGCCGATCTCGTAGTTGTAGGGGTCGCAAGAATAGGTGAGAGATTGTTTTAGGGTGATGACGCCGTGGCCGCTTTCAAGCCAGTCGATGCGCCGGAAGCCGTCGGGCTGGAACCATTCGCCGGTGCAGCGGTATGTTTGGTTGATGTCAAAGACGCCGCTGTCGGCGGCGGCGGTCATCGTGACGATCTTGAAGATCGAGCCGGGCGGATATAGCCCGGTGGTGGCGCGGTTTAGCTGTGGGTGGCGCATGTCGCTTTGCAGTGCGGCAAGCTCGGCTTGGGCATCGCGTGGGGTGTCGGGGTTATAGATGTTGGGGTCGAACCAGGGGTATGAGGCCATCGCGAGAATCTCGCCGGTATTGACATCCATGACTACTGCCGCCGCGCCGGTCGAGATGCTGGCGAAGTGGACGGTGGCGTAATTGTAGGCGTCGGAGATGGCTTGTTGCACCGCGAGCTGCAAGTCGCGGTCTATGGTGAGGTAGATGGCTTCGCTGGGTTCGGGTGCTTCCTCGGCGACGGTGCGCAGCCGCTCGCCCGACGGGGTGATGATGCTCAGGCGTCCACCGCGCTTCCCTGCCAGGGTTTCCTCGCCCCACTGCTCGATGCCGACACGTCCGACCAAGTCGTCGCAAGTATAGCCGCGCATCTCCCATTCGGCGCACTGCTCGCCGGGGATAAACCCCACGTACCCGACAACGTGGCTGGCCAGCCCGCCCCCAAAGTAACGCCGGGTGCGCCGTTCTTCGATCCGAGCATTGCAGCTTTGCTCTAGGTTCGCGCCTTCGACTTGGTAGGTTTCTAGGTCAATCTCATCGATGATAGTGACCCACTCTGCCGGGCGGTCCTTGAACTTATCCCGGACTGCGTTAGTCGAGAGGCGCATCACGCGCGCCAGCTCTCGCACGCAGCGCTCGTAGTTGGGGATGTTTTGCTCGACCACCATCACGGTCAGGGCGGTGCCGTTCTGGTCGGCGATGATGTGGCCGTTGCGGTCATAGATGTTGGCGCGGGCGGGTGCGGTGCGTTCCAGCGAGAGGGTGGCGCCGTGCACCATCTCAAAGAAGATGTCGCTTGGCGACCATGTGACGCGCCAGCCTTCGACGGTGGGGGTTAGATATAGTACGCGGTCGAGATCGCTGAATTCGCCCAGGAGCTGGGTGCTGAAGTGGACATTATAAGCGACCCCGGCGGTTGTGCCTTGCAGGACGCCGGTCAGGATTTCGTATTGCATATCGACCAGGGTCATCTGCCGGTTGGCTTCTTCATAGATGGCTTGGAAGGTGTCGGCGGGGTAGGCGTCGCGGCTGTTGGGAGTGATGAGGGTGTGCATCCCGGCATAATCGCGGTCCACCCATGCGTTTAGGAAGGTGCCGGCGACGGCGAGTGCGTCGTCTAGGTTGGGTATGGGTGTGGCGGGTGCATTGCCTGGGCCGTTCCCGGCAGCGGGGTTGCTGCTAGGGTTAGTGCAGGCGGTGGCGAATAGCGCTAGTATGGTCAGCAGGATAC
>CAZJBO010000317.1:0-3698 GCA_964544075.1 uncultured Anaerolineae bacterium | reverse complement strand
CCCCACCACCACCACCACCACCGCAAGAGGCCCAAGCCCCGCCGCCCGGCCCTGCCCTCGGCGACGCGGTCGATCTGCTGCGGCGCACCCTGGTGGCCGGCCTCACCGCCGCCTTGCGTGAGCTTGGCGCGGACGTGAGCGCTCCGCCACCCCCAAAAGCCCCCGCCGCTGAAGCGCCGGTGCCGCCTGTGGCAGCGCCGGCGGCGCCCGAACCCGAACCGACCGAACCGGAAGAGAAGGTCGTGCTTCTGCCACCCGACGCCGCATGGCTGGGCGCGGATACTAAGACGGCGATCGTGAAGGAAAGCTGGGCCGGCGCGGTGCGCGAGGTGACCCTGGGGGCCACGCCCGCCGAGGGCGGCACCCGCACCCGCACGGTCACGGTAGGCGGGCAAACCGCCATGCCCTACCTAGACTTCGAGGGGACTATGCCACACCCGCCGGTCCTCGGCATCGAGATCAAGGACCGCCGCCCGGACGACTGGTCGCCGCTGTTGATGGAAGTCTGGGGCGATGTGATGCACGACCCCGGCGCCTGGGCGAGGGCCGCCGAAGCCGCCGGTGCGGACTTGCTGTTGATGACACTCTCGCTGAAAGACGCCGAGGGCAAGCCCAACACACCCGAAGCAGCGGTGGCCGCCGTGAAGAAAGTATTGACCGCCTCCGGCCTGCCGCTCATCGTGTTTGGGCCGGGACAGGTGGAGGCCGACAATGCGCTGATCGTGCCGATCGCCGAGGCTACGAAGGGCGAGCGCTTGGTCTTGGGCCTCTGCGAAGAGAAGAACTACCGGACCATCGCAGCGGCGGCGATGGCAAACGGCCACCTGGTGAACGCCCGCGCATCGATGGACGTGAACCTCTCTAAGCAGCTCAACATCATGTTGAGCGATATGGGGATGCCGCTGGACCGCATCATCACAGATCCAACCACGGCGGCGGTGGGCTATGGCTTCGAGTATGGCTACTCGGTCATGGAACGGCTGCGGCTGGCCGCCCTGCAAGGCGATAGCGCCACGCAGTCGCCCATAATCTGTAACCCCGGCGAGGAAGCCTGGCGCATCAAAGAGTCGAAGGTAGGCGAGGGCGTCCCACCACAGTGGGGAAGTTGGGAGGAGCGCGCGATCAACTTCGAGACGCTCACGGCGACCGGCCTGGTCGAAGCCGGCGCGGACATCCTGATCTTGCGCCACCCAAAGACGCTCAAGCGCGTGCGTGCAGCCATCAATGACCTGATGGGTGTGTGAGTTTAGTTTATCGGGAAACTATGAGGCGAGAGGGCAGGTTTACCCGCCTGCCCGCACCTCTATCTGAAGGGAGCTGAACACATATGGCACTATCAGGTATTCAAATCTACAAGCTGCTGCCTAAAACCAACTGCAAGGACTGTGGCTTCCCCACCTGCCTGGCCTTTGCGATGAAGCTGGCCGCCAAGCAAGTCGAACTTGCCGATTGTCCGCACGTCTCGGAGAAGTCTAGAGGGATGCTGGCGTCGGCGTCGCGCCCCCCGGTGCAGGCCGTAATCCTCAAGGGCTGCGACGACACCGAGATCAAGGTGGGCAACGAGACCGTCATGCACCGCCACGAGAAACGCTTCTTGAACAGGCCGGGCCTGTTCTTGCGCGTATACGATACCGAACGCCCCCAGAACATCGCGCTGCGCGTCAGGGCCGCCGATGCTTACGAGGTCGATTATGTCGGCATATCGCTCCAGGTGGACGGCTTTATGGTACAGGCAGCCGGCGGCGACTTCGCGGCAGCGGTCGAGGCGGTGCGCTCGGCCAGCGCGCGCCCGCTGATCCTCGACGGCGGCCCCGATACGCTCAAGGCAGGGCTGGCGAAGCTGGACGCGGACGAAGCGCCGCTGCTTTGCCGCGCCACCACCGATGACTGGGAGGGCATAACCGAACTCGCCAAAGCACAAAAGCTGCCGCTGGCGGTGGAGGCATCTAACCTGGATGATATGGTCGCGCTGGTCGAGAAGATCACCGGGGCCGGCCACGAAAACTTGGTGCTCGCCCCCACCCAACGCAGCCTTAAGGGGATGCTCACAGCTAACACCATGATCCGCCGCCTGGCGCTGAAGAAGAACTTCCGCCCCACCGGGTACCCCATCATTAGCTTCCCCGGCGACGCGGGCGACGCAGACTTGGAACTGGTGCTGGCGGCAGGCGCGGTGGCGAAGTACGGTGGCTTCGTGGTGATGGATAACTTCAACGCGGCGGCGTGGTATCCGCTCTTAGGGATGCGCGAGAACCTCTATACCGACCCGCAGAAGCCCATCCAGGTGACCCCGGCGCTCTATGAGATACACAACCCCAGCCCCGAAGACCCGGTCTTGGTGACGACTAACTTCAGCATCACCTACTTCGCGGTCGCCAACGAGGTTGACGGTGCAGGGCTTCCCGCATGGCTGCTGGTAGCCGATGCCGAGGGCATGAGCGTGCTCACCGCCTGGGCCGCCGGCAAGTTCGACGCCGAAAGCATCGCTAAAGCGGTGAAGGTGCAAGAAGTCGAGGGGAAGGTCAAGAAGAAGTGCATCATACTGCCGGGGCACGTGGCGGTGCTCTCCGGCGAGCTGGAGGAAGAACTCCCCGGCTGGGAGGTCAAGGTTGGCCCGCGCGAAGCCGTAGACCTGCCGTCATATATGAAGCAAGTCTTGGCGTAGGGCCGGTCTTGCGGTATCCTGCAAGCACAGGTTATTGCAAGGATTTGCATCTACTATGGCCGAACATAAAGTTCACTTCCTCCCCGACGATGTCAGTGTAAGCGTGCCCACGGGTACGCTGCTCACCGAGGCTGCCCGGCGCGTCGGGATTGAGATCAACGAGCCTTGCGGCGGGCAGGGGCGCTGTGGGCGCTGCGCGGTGATGGTCAACGGGAGCGGTGCAGTGGTGCGCCGCAGCACGATGCGCCTTTCGGCACAAGCGGTGGCGGACGGCTGGGCGTTGGCCTGCCAGACCTCGGTGCAGGGCGACGTGACGGTTGAGGTGCCACCGCAAGAGAAGATCGAGCGCAATCTCGCCGCCGACCGCACCGCTACGCCCGTCCGGGTGCCCGATGGCTATGACCCGACCCTACACCAGACGATCCGCGCCGTTCACCTGATAATGGACCCGCCCGATATGGCGGACCAGATCGACGACTGGACACGGCTGCAGATGGCGTTGGCGCGCAAGGCGAACATCCACAATCCACAAGCGCCGCTGGGCTTCTTGGCGCGGATAGGGCCGGTGCTGCGCGCGGGGGAATGGGAGGTGACGGTGATCCTGGATACGGACGTCTGGGACCATCCCCACTGCCCCCCTCGCCTGATCGACATTAGGCCCGGCCCGCAAGAGGACGACCGTTTGTGGGGCATCGCGGTAGACATCGGCACGACGACGGTGACCGTGTACTTGGTCGAGCTGATGTCGGGGGTGGTGGCGGCACAGGCTGCCGACTATAACGGCCAGATCAAGCGCGGCGAGGACGTGATCTCGCGCATCATGTATGCGGGCAAAGCCGGCGGCGCCGAGGAGATGCAGGCGCTCGTCACCGAGACGATCAACAAGCTGGTGGAGAAAGTGTGCCGACGCGCCGAGATCACCACCGAGCAGATCGTCAAAGCCACCATCGCCGGCAACAGCACTATGATGCACCTGCTCCTAAAGCTGCCGGCAGAGAGCATCCGGCTTGCGCCCTTCGTCACGGGGGTGAAC
>CAZJBO010000316.1:0-3720 GCA_964544075.1 uncultured Anaerolineae bacterium | reverse complement strand
TCTCTGCTTCCATAACTATCTATCATGCCTCGACAAGTATATGCTCACAATCGCGCAAACTCTGGGCGACCCCCGGCGGGTCGCCCTGCAATTCACGCGGGATAGATGGGACAGCTAGGCCGCCATCCTCGACGCGGCACGGACCGGTGCATCTACCGCGACCGGCAGAGCAACAGAACGGTGCGCTTCGGCAGCACAGACCGGGCAGACTGCGCGCGGTGGGAAGGACTTATGCCCACAGTGCGGGCACTCCGAACCGACCAAATTATAGCGCTCTTTTTTCAGCCGCCAGTGTTGTGAGATTTCCATAATCAATCGTCACCTTTCACTTTCTTTAGCATTTTTCAGCAATAGACACGCCGGGGTAGGCGTGTCTATTGGGTTTTTACACCATAAAGGCTGTCAAAAGCTATCAAAGTGACCTCTCAGGCTGTCAGACGCTACCACAAGAGGGGTTCCTCGGCCTTCCCTACTCCACCCGTTCCAACACATGCACGGCAGCAGTCGCACCCGCGCCCCCCAGGTTAAGCGCCAGCCCGCGCTGTGCGCCCTCTACTTGATTGGCGCCGGCCTGCCCGCGCAGTTGCAAAGCAATCTCGACCGCCTGATATACCCCCACCGCGCCCAGTGGATTGCCCCGGCTCTTGAGTCCGCCAAAGGTCGAGATCGGTATTTGTCCATCCAAGCCGATAACACCATCAAACGCCGGCTTCCAGCCCATGCCGGGCGCAGCCAAGCCGAGCGCTTCCAACTGCAGCGCGGTCAACACAGTGCAAGCATCGTGCAGTTCAAACAAATCGACATCACCCACGCCACAGCCGGCCTGTGCAAGAGCACGGCCCGCTGCCAGCTCGACCGCCGGGAGTGTCAACAGAGCGCCCCGGTCGGGCAGGGACAAAGCATCGGTTGCCAGCGCCGAGCCGGAGACCCGCACCGGCTGCGGCACCAAGTCGAGCGCCATCTCGGTAGGACAGAGGACGAGCGCTGCCGCGCCGTCACCGTCGGGGGCTATATCGAAGAGGCCGACCGGGTCCGACACCATCGGTGCGCGGGCGAAGCGCCCCGGCTTAAGCCGGTTGCGATACATAGCGTTGGGGTTGTGGCTGCCGTTGGCGTGTGCGTTGATGCTAAACCCCTCGAAGTTCTCCAGCGGCACGCCGTGCTCATGCATATAGCGGCGCATCAACAGACCAGCAACCACCGCCGGGGTGACGCCTTGCGAGCCTTCAAACTCACGGTCGGCGAGGCCAAGTGCAGCTTCGAGGCGCGCGGCGGGCGGCTGATCGGTGGCCTGTTCGACGCCGACAACCATCACTACATCAACCATGCCGGAGGCCACCGCGATATACCCTTGCCGAAGCGCTGCGCCGCCCGATGCTTCGCCGGCGTCGAGACGCGCGGCCTCGACGCCGTGCCGCCCGGCAAAATCCGTCAGGAGTGCGCCGAGGTGTTCCTGCCGCGAGAGCTGGCCGCCCAGCGCATTGCCCACATAGAGCGCCGCGAAGTCCTGCACTTGCGCATCGTCGAGCGCGGCAGCCATCGCCCTAAGCGCAAGGTTGCGCAGCGAAATACCATAGTGTTCGGCGACAGGCGTTTGCCCGACGCCGATGATGCTTACATCTCGCATTGTGTCATCTTACCTTGATCTTGCTCCGGTAGCGCGTGTAGGTTGCATAGTCAATTTCGGTGCGACGTGCGATGTAATCGCGGGTAGTGGGCGCACGGTGGCGGCGCTCTGTGATCGCGTCCGTCACCAATATATCGAAGGCGTCCGAACCCGCGCCGGAGCCATAGGATACCATCAAGATACGGTCGCCCGGCTGTGCCGTATCGAGCAAGGCAGTCAGGCCGATGATGCAGGAGCCAGCATAAGTATTGCCGATCACGCCAGCCAGCAGACCGGCGGTATATTGCTCCGGGGTGAAGCCCAGGCGCTTTGATACGCGCTGTGGGAACTTAACATTCGGCTGGTGGAAGACGTTGTAGGTATAGTCGGATGGTGTGGTACCCATACCATCCATAAGGGTGCGTGCCGCCGCTTCGAGATGGTGGAAGTATGCCGGCTCGCCGGTAAAGCGGTCGCCATGCGAAGGGTAAATCTCGTGCGCACGCCGCCAGAAGTCGGGGGTATCGGTGACGTAGGAATACGAAGCCTGGATGACTGCGAGTGCTTCTTCTGCCGGCCCGATCAAGATCGCCGCGCCGCCGGAAGCAGCCGTATATTCGAGCGCATCACCGGGGCGGCCTTGCGCAGTATCCATGCCGATGGCGAGCGCGTAGCGCCCCATGCCGGAGCCGACAAAGCCAATACAAGCCTGCATCGCCTCGGTACCGGCCTTGCACGCGAACTCCCAATCGGCGGCCTGCACGCCCGGCACCGCACCGATGGCCTCCGCCACCAGCGTAGAGCTTGGCTTGACGGCATAGGGGTGGCTTTCGCTGCCCACCCACACCGCGCGGATTTCTTGCGGGTCGATGTCGGCGCGGATCAGTGCGCTGCGTGCGGCCTCGATAGACATAGTAATCACGTCTTCATCCGGCCCGGCCACGGCCTTCTCGGTCACGGGGACCCCGCCGGTGCCGCCGGTCCATACGCGGGAGATCTCTTTGCCGGGTATTCGATAACGCGGCACATATGCACCGTAACCGGTGATACCGACAGGATTGCTTGGTTTCAAGAGTGTGTTTGCCATATTCTATACTTTCAGCTCAACCTAATCGTCTAATGTAGAATGCTCGTCGCCGCCACCGCGCATCTCGCACATGATCGCCTCTGCGCGGTCCAGCCGAATCATGCCCTCGCCTATCATGCGCTCGACTACGGCATAGACCTGTGCGCCGGAAGCACCAGCCGCTATCGCAAGCTGCCGTGCGTGCAAGCGCATATGTCCATGCTGGATGCCCTCGGTCGCCAGCGCGCGTATCGCAGCAAGGTTCTGCGCGAGGCCGACCGCCGCCATCACCTGTGCCAGCTCGCCAGCCGATGTGACACCTAATATCTTCAACGCCACCCGTGCTGCCGGATGCACGCGCGTCGCTCCGCCCACCGTGCCCACCGCCACCGGCAAGGTGAGGCTGCCGTGCAGATCACCGGCTGCGGTTGCGGTCCAGCGCGAGAGCGCAGTGTAGGCGCCGTCGCGCGCAGCATAAGCGTGCGCACCGGCTTCGAGCGCGCGCCAATCATTGCCCGTGGCGATGCACAGCGCATCCATGCCGTTCATGATGCCTTTGTTATGCGTGGCGGCACGGTAAGGGTCGGCGGCGGCGAACGCCCAAGCCTCCACAATGCCCTGCACTACATGCTCGCCCGAAAGCGTGGACGTTTGCAGATCACGCGCGGCGATGGTGCACTCGGCGGTAGCCGTGCGCCGGTCCGCCAGATTCGAGAGGATGCGTAAGTTCACGCGCCCGCCGGTGGCCGCCTCAATGATCGGGGCCAGGGCTTCACAGGCCGTATTGACCGCGTTCGCGCCCATCGCGTCTCGCACATCAAAAAGCAGATGGACGATCAGCATAGGCCCGGCTGGGGTATCCACAAGAGGGCGCACTTCAATCTCTCGCGCACCGCCGCCCAGCTCCACCAAGACCGGGTCAACAGCGTTAGCCTTCGCCAACAACGTGTCTTTGATGTCAAGCACAGACGCAGCGGCTACGTCCATCGCGTCTACGGCGATGTCGAGCACCTGCATCTGTCCGATCATGAGGGGTGTATCGGCGTGC
>CAZJBO010000315.1:0-3725 GCA_964544075.1 uncultured Anaerolineae bacterium | reverse complement strand
GCCTCCAACGGGCCGACCGTGCCGCTCTCGCCGCCGGTCGATGTCCACGCGACGGTCTCGAACAACGGGCCGCCGCTGTTGGTCACCGTGAAGCGAACCTCACCGGTCTCTTCTAAACACTCACCGGCAACCGCGAGCACAGGCGGAGCATAGCAGCTCTCGATGGCTGCGCCGGCCTCGTACCCTCCCGCTAACGAGAAGGTCGCCGCGCCTTCAACCGCGCTGACCGTGACGCTCGCTGTACCGCCGGCCTCCAACGGGCCGACCGTGCCGCTCTCGCCGCCGGTCGATGTCCACGCGACGGCTTCGCCCATCGCCCCATCGCCGGTATTGCTGACCGTAAAGACAATCGTACCGGTGGCCGCATCACAAGCGCCGGTGACCTCGATATTCGGTGCGGGCGGTTCGCCACATGAGGTATGGGCAGAAGCCCCGCTCGCGGCGGTAGTTAGGGTGACCGTGCCCACGCCGGACACTGTGATGGTCTTGCTCATGCCGTTTGCGGCGTTTAGCAAGAAGGTATCGCGGCCAACTTCGCCGTTGGCGTCGGTGATGACGAAGCTGTCTTCGTTGAGCATATCACCGCCGCTGTTGGTGATGACAAAGGTTGCAATGCGATCGTCTGAGCACTCGGCTGATACCGCGATCACGGGCGGCACGGTGACGGCCCTTACGGTTATCGTCTTGGTGATCGCCACGCCGTTCACAACCATCGTGACGGTGTATTCGCCCTCTTGGGCATAGGTGTGGCAGGGGTTCTGCTCGGTACTGGTAGTACCGTCGCCAAAGTTCCACGACTCTAGCACCATGCCTTCGCCAAGCTGAGTGGTGAAGCAGACCTCACCGCCGGTCTGAAGCTGTGTGCCGAAGGACGAGCTGCCGGCCACGACCGAGCGGGCGTGCACCGTGTTCGATGCGCTGGCGCGCAAGCCCGATGCATTGGTGACAGTCAAGGTGACGGTGTAATCACCAACCTCGGAGTAGGTTGTGCAAGGGTTCTGCTCGGTGCTGGTCTCGCCATTGCCGAAGTCCCATGCCCAACCGGTGATAGGTTCGGCACTTTCACTATTATCGGTATAGCAGATTTCAACCGGCGCGATGCCATCCCACCGGCTGGGGGTGAAGGCGGCGCGGATATTGGTCTCTGCCCGCACCGTGACAACCACACTGGAGGTCATCCTGCCGAGCGGTCCACGCGCCGTGACAACCACTTCGTGATCGCCCGGCGTATTAAACACATAGCTCGTGGTTTGGCTATAGGCGTGCGAGCCGTCGGGGAAGGTCCATACGTAGCTGCTCTTATATATGTTAGTGCTCTGCGCCGTCAGGTTGACCCGCAGCGGCACGATGCCGGAGTTGGGTTCCGCGACAGCGTTGAGAGATTGTTCTGCCTCGATGTAAACCACGTGGCTACGCTTGGAAGTACGTCCGCTGCTATCGGTTACCGTCAGAGTGACCCAGTACCGCCCGACCTTGTTGAAGGTATAGCAGGGATTCTTGTCATTGCTGCTGCCGCCATCGCGGAAGTCCCATGACCAACCCGTAACGTTCTCTTGCGGGCGCGAGCGGTCGGTGAAGCAAATCTGGCCCCCGACCTGAACCCGGCTATGGTTACGGCTAAACTCGGCGTAGAGTTCGGATACACCAACGGTCCGCCGCTTTGTGCAGACCTCACCGTCGGCGGTAGTGACCTTGAACACCAGACTATACCTGCCGGTGTTGCCCCAGGTATACGACAAGTCTTCGGTCGTCCCTACGACCGCTCCTTCAAGGGTCCACTCAAAGGTTGCCCCTTCGCGCGCCCAAGAAGACACCCTGCCGTCGTACCGGATCGTTTGTCCGGGCAGCGGGGAGGTATTGCCCCTGAGGTCGCACCAGAGGGTCTGGGTCCGCTCGACAACCGTGATCGTCGTCGCAGCCGCTTCGGAACTACCGCCCGGCCCGGTCACGGTGAGGTTGACGGTATAGCTGCCGGGGTTGCTGAAGCGGTGGCGTGGGTTGCGGGCATCGCTGGTAGTGCCATCGCCAAAGTCCCAAGCATAGCTGCTGATGATGCCGGTGCTCTGGTTGGTGAAGCGCACGGTACCACCGGCGAATATTTTAGTCCGGTTGGCTCTGAAGGCCGCCACCGGCGCATCAATGCCTTTGACTACCGGAACCATCTTGCTTGCGGTCGAGGTTTCGCCGCTTGCGCTGCCCACCACGCTCAGCTCAACCACATATTGGCCTTCTTCGGCGTAGGTATGGCATGGGCTTTGCGCATCACTGCTCTCGCCATCGCCAAAGGTCCATGCCCAGCTCGCGATCTCGCCGGTGCTCTCGTCGGTAAAGCAGACTTCGTAAGCGCCCTCGGTAGAGCTTCCCATCTCATGCGAGAAGTTCGCCTCGACCTTTGCGCCCACCTCAAGCACCACGATCTGCTGTGTGGCATTGCCGCCACCGCCCGGCCCCGCGACCACCAGGGTGATTGTGTAGGTGCCAGATTCGGTATAGGTGACCGTGTGCGGCCCCTGAGTATCGGCGGTCTCGTCGTGGCCGAAGTCCCATGCCCAGCTCGTAATCTCGCCGGTGCTGGTATCGGTAAAAGTGACCTCAAACGGCGCATCACCTTCGTTCGAAGGGCTGATGCTAAAAGATGGTTGGGGCTGCTCCGGTGCGTCCTTCACCTCAACCTCACCGGTTGCGGTCGCGGTCCGGCCCTCGCCGTCGGTGACGGTGAGAGTGACGTTGTAGGTACCGGCTGCAGTGTAGGTGTGGGTGGGGTTTTGCCCTTCGCCCTCGCTGTCATCGCCAAAGTTCCATGCCCAGCTAAGGCCCTCGCCATTGCTGGTGCCGGTGAACTGAATCGAGTGCGGGTCGGTCGGGTCTGATGCCCAGGTAAAGCCGGCCTCCAAAACAAACTCTTGCTGCGCTTCTTGGACACTGACACTACCGGAGGCAACCAGGGTGCCGAGCGTGCCCATACAGGTGAGCGTCACAGGATAATCACCGACTGCGGTATATGTATGGAGCGGGTTAGCGTCGGTGCTGGTACCGCCGTCGCCAAAGCTCCAGGTCAGCGTGTCTACTTTATCGGTGTTGCTGGTGAACTGTACATTAAGGGGGATACCTTCTTCGCCCACAACCGCCGATGTAAACTCACAAACCATCTCGACCGCTTCGGCGATCTCGACGGTGGTGCTGGCAGTCGATGTCTGACCATTCTCGTCTGTCACGGTCAGGGTGACGGTGTAAGTGCCCGCACTGCCGTAGGTATGAGAAGGGTTCTTATCGGTGCTACTGTTGTCATCGCCAAAGTCCCAGGCATATGAGCTAACGGCTCCGGTGCTGGTATCGGTGAACTGCACGGCAAAACCGCTGATTTCAGCCTCGAAGCTCGCGGATAACTGAACCACCAACGCTTCGGTTGGCTCTTCCGTGGGTTCCTCGGTTGGCTCTTCTGTGGGTTCTGCGGTCGGCTCTTCCGTGGGTTCCTCGGTTGGCTCTTCCGTGGGTTCCTCGGTTGGCTCCTCCGTAGGTTCTGCGGTTGGCTCCTCTGTCGGTTCCTCCGTGGGTGCCGCGACAGCATCTGAGGCAGGACAACCGTTATCCGAGCCGGCCTCGTTGGGACAAGCATCTACGTCGTCAGCGACGCCATCGCCGTCTTCGTCGTGGTTACAGGCATCGCCCACGCCGTCTTTGGCCGAACCGTCGGCGCAGTCGTCGTGGTTACAAGGGTCACCATC
>CAZJBO010000314.1:0-3728 GCA_964544075.1 uncultured Anaerolineae bacterium | reverse complement strand
CGAAGGGTTCGCGGGCGCCACACCCCCGGCTTCTGCAAACAAGGCTTGCGCCTCATCGCTGACCAAGAAGTGGATAAAGTTGGCGGTCAGGTCGGGGTGGGGAGTGTCGGCAAAAGCAACATAGCCAACCGAGTGCACCACCGAGCGGCTGCGCCCGGTTTTGGGGTTCTTAGGCAGCTGCACAACGCCCCAGTTAAATTCAACCTCATCTGATAAGGCATCAGGGAGCACAAAAGAGCCGGCAGTGAGCATCGCCACATGGCCCGATGCCCAGAAGTTAAACGCATCGTGGTCTTTTATATCCGAAGGTGACTTCGTCTCATCAATCTTAGATAAGCGCGGCATATACCCGGCATCAAGCAAGTCTTTCATAAAGGTGAACGCTTCAATGCTGCCCTCGTCGGTGAAGGTGCAGCGCGTGCGGTCTGCATCCACAATAGGCGATGTCCCGGTCGCTGCAATCCAGTTGCCATATCCGGTCTGGTATCCTACATGGATAAGCGCGCCATAGATATCATTCTCCGGGTCGGTTAGAGCCTCGGCGTAACCGGCGAAGAGGTCCCAGTCCCAGTCGGCGGTGGGGTAAGGCAGTTCGGCGGCATCGAATATATCCTTGTTATAGAACACAACGATGGTATCCCAGTTCACCGGACCGGCATACAGGTCACCATCTTCGCCCCATCGATAGGGGTCTACCAACCCCGGCCCCCAGAGTTTAGTGTTGACATCGGCAGCATCCCAGTAGGGTTGCAAATTGAGTAGATAGCCCGGAGAGACATAGTCGTAGAAGAAGGGTTGGTTTATGTTGAACACATCAGGCAGCGCGTCGTTTTCGGCGGCTTCGCCGAGCGCGCTCCAGTAACCGGCCCACGGGACTTGAGTCAGCGTGACGTGTGCGCCCGGACAATATTTTTCTTCCCAAATATCGATCGAGTCTTGAATGATCGGCTTCCAAGTTGACGACCATATCCACATGGTCAGGTCGCCGGGGGCATCACAAGGCTGAGGTTGAATCAACACCTCATCGTTGTCTTCTTCTTGCGCCAGGGTGGGTATAGTCATCGCCAGTATGGAAATGCACACCAAGAAAGCCAACAGGCTTTTCTTACGTGACATAGCTTGCTTTCCTCCTAATACGAGTATCTCCGCGCATGATGTCCATTATAGTATAAAAAAGCATTGTCGTGAACCACTTTTCACAATTATTTGAGGGCAATCGCATAGAAATCTCATATACGGGTGGCACACATGCGGGCCGGCGGCTCATCCGACCGCGTTTTTGGAACCCCAACGTCCGCTCATCCGGCACCGGAGACCTCAATGTACGAGGTATAATGCAAACGTTCAGCCTGACCCTCACGGCCTGAGACAACGAGAAGTGGCGTAAAGGTGTCTTGGTCAATCTGATGGCAGACAGCTTATTTGGGGCGCTGCCCCAAACCCTGTCAGGGGCCACAGGCCCCTGAACCCCATTCTGGCGCGGCAAAGCCGCGCCAAAAGCGGCGTCAGCCGCGTGGGGTCTGGGGGCGTGCCCCCAGTGGGGCACGGGGCAAAGCCCCGTAAATCTCCATCCTCACTCCTTCCAACTTTGGGGCGCTGCCCCAAACCCCGTCAGGGGCCACAGGCCCCTGAACCCCATTCTGGCGCGGGGCGAAGCTCCGCAAACATCCATCCTCATTTTGACCAGCTCACAACCTTCCTATTAAGTAAGCCAAACTGTCTATCACCGTATACGCGCCATACGCAGCATAGGTTGCAATACAAATAGGAAGATCAGGCGGCGTTGTTGACACATGGGTCTGTGAGCATGAAAGAGGAAACGCGCCGTGAAGACACCAGACCGGGCAGACAAGCGCGGGGGCAGGTAATCGCCCAAAGTGACACACTCTCTATTCGTCCTGGCCCTCCGGTGGCGCACTCAGACGTTGATAGCGCAGCGTCGGCGCAACCTTTGGTTCCAGCAAGCCTTCGTCGCGCAGCTGATTCATGACAAGCTGGGCTTGTCGTCCATCCAGACCCAAGACATCGCAGAGCGGCCCCACGCTCAGCCAGCCCAGATATGCCGCCAGCGCACGCGCGCGTGGCAATACCCGCTCCTGCACCTGCTCGGTCTCGGAAGGCGGGCGTGCATCGGCATCATATGCCTCCCCGGAGCCGGAGAGAGACCCGGTCGCCCCCACAGTGCGCTGCTCGACCGTCGCGGCCTGTTGCTGCGCGGCACGCTGCCAATACGTTACCAGCGCCTTAAGCTCATCCGGCTGCACCGTGCACTGCTCCAAAGGCGTCACGGCCTCGCCCTCCACCAACAAGGCATCGACAAAGCGCAGCGGCACACCCTTCAGCGATAGACGGGCAAGCTCGCCCTTTGCCGCCGGCAGCACCAGCTGTGCGCCGAAGAAGCTCAACATCCCTGCCGGCAGTGCCGCGCTGGTCTGGCTAACCACCAGCGCGTGCAGCCCCAAGCGTGCGCCCTGTTCCAAGAGACGCGCCAGAGCCGGTGCCCAGGCATCGACGCCATCCCCCCAGCCCGGCCCCGAAAGCGCATCGATCACCAGCAGGATGCGCGGCAGCGGTTTGCTGCCGGCCTGGGCATTATAGGCATCCAGGTCTGCCGCACCCTGCTTCGTCAACAAATCGGCGCGGCGGGCAACCTCCTTCGCCATACGCTGCACGGCCACGCGCCCTTCGTCGGCGCCGACCAGCGGACGCCCCAGCAGGTGTGGCACACCCAGGTATGGCCGGAAGGTAGCGGGGTCGTCCCCCAACAGCGCCAATTGCAGATCGGCGGGGGTGTTGAAGAGCAAAAGGGTCGTCAGGATGCTGTGCAGATAGTGCGTCTTGGCCGCCGAGACCCCCAAGATCAACAGGTGCGAGAGCATGGGCAGGCTGCGCACCACAACCGCCTGCTGCAAATCTAGCCCCAGCACAAGCGATGTGATGGCGTCGCTCTCCTGAAAGGCCGGTTGCATGAAGAGGCTGCGCAGCGCCAGCGGGCGGTGCCTATCATTGCGCACCAGCACACCCATAGCACCGGGCGGGCGCACCATCTCCGCCAGCACATCCACCTCGGCCTCAAGTGCCTTCGAGAGCTGCGGGACGGCGGCCTTCACATCCCCAAAGCCGACCAGACGACGATTGCGTAAGCGGCCCACTTCAGACGGCTGCACGATGAAGAGCGTGTGTGAAGGCAGCGCACTGCGCCCCACCACGCGCACCGGCGCCTCGGCCTCGCGCAAGACGCGCTCGATGCTCTTAGCTTGCGCAGCGACAAAGACTTCGTCATAAGGCAGCGGCGGCAAAGGCAATAACAACTCTGCCATCGCCGGGGTGAGCCACCCCGCATCGTCCATCCGGGCCAACAGCTTGGGCATAGCTTCTCCACCTTTCGCACATAGGGATACAGTACAGTGTATTATGGGCGTTTTAAGCGAGCAAGCAAATTCTGGGCGCGTGGTCCCCTCGCGACATTGCGTGATATACTCTGTATGCTTGGGGGCCTGGAGGCTCAGGCTAATAGCGATGCGTCGGCGTGCGCCTGGGGCCTGGGGTTGAAACCCCAGGCTAATAGCGATGCGTCGGCTGCGCCGACCTTACCAGAGTCGCGCGCTGTTCGGGTCCGAGGTCGGCGCAGCCGACGTATTATGCTAGCCTGCCGTTTCAACCGCAGGCCAAAGCCGACCTTACCAGAGTCGCGCGCTGTTCGGGTCCGAGGTCGGCGCAGCCGACGT
>CAZJBO010000313.1:0-3749 GCA_964544075.1 uncultured Anaerolineae bacterium | reverse complement strand
GCCTACCAACGCGCCATCGCCATCGACCCGGAAGATGCCGCTGCCTATGTAGGCTTAACCGGCGTTTATCGCCATATGGGGGATGTTGAAAAATGTGCGCAAAACCTTGAGAAGGCCGGCGCGCTTTTGCCTGAGGATGACTACTATAACCACGCCTGCCTGAAGAGCATCGCCGGTGATGTGGATGCTGCGCTTGAGCTATTGGCAAAGGTTACCGAGCCAAGCTCGCTCGATTGGGCCAAACGCGACCCCGACTTTACCTTCATCCGGGACAACCCGCGCTTCCGGGCGCTCGTGGGTCTGGATGATGACGCGGAGGGGTGAGAACAAGCGCAAAGAAAAGATGCTTGACAAAACGACGGAAAGCGAGTAGAAAAGGGGGGTATGCATTTTGTCTGTCGTCGGGGCGTAGCGCAGCTTGGCTAGCGCGCACCGTTCGGGTCGGTGAGGTCCTCGGTTCAAATCCGAGCGCCCCGACTTCACCATCTTAATTGTTTTATGTGACGGTTGTACGTAGTATTGCTTTAGGTTCCGAGAAAACACACGCGCGATGATGAGTGCCACGGGAAGCGTACCCGTGGCTTTTTGCTTTCGCCCCCGCCTAAACGCCCAAGTTTAGCCTCAACTTGTGGTATACTCCTCCCGCGAGTTGGGCGCATGAGGGACAAAGGCCATTATATGAAGATTTCGGTTATTGTTTGTGCATATAATGAGAAAGACACGATTCTGACCGTGATCGAGCAGCTGCGCGCGGTCGATTTGGGGATATGGGAACGCGAGATCATCGTGGTAGATAACTGCTCTACCGACGGCACGCGCGCGCTTCTGCAACAGGTAGACTTCCCCGACGTATCTATCATCTATCAGCCGCGCAATATGGGTAAAGGTAACTCCATCCGCACCGCGATCGATCACCTCTGCGGTGATTACGCCATCATCCACGACGCCGACCTTGAATATGACCCCCACGACCACCCTAAGCTGCTGGCACGTGCCGAACAAGGCGCGATTGCCGTGTTTGGATCGCGCACCCTGGGCGGACGCGCGATCTATGAATATGCCCATGCCTATTGGGGCATACGTTTGCTCACCATCATCTGCAACCTCGCGTTCGGCGGAAAGCTGACCGACGCCGGTACCGCGATAAAGATGGTCCGTGCCGACGTATTGAAAGCGCTCAACCTTGTTGGGAACGGCTTCGACCTGGACTTCGAACTGCCCGCGAAGCTGCTCAAGGCCGGGGCGACAATCGAAGAGGTGCCCATCAGCTACCGGCCACGCACCTATAAAGAAGGTAAAAAGATCACGATTCAAGATGGTTTGCACGGCATCTGGGCAATGTTGCGCGTCCGCCTGGGGCTGACACCCCTGTGGAAACAAGACGCACCCGCCCGCATCGATGGGCTGCCCCCGCGCAAAAACCGTCACGCACAGTAGCAAACCCTTATCTTGTAAAGGCAAAACACATGGAGATCGTCATTTCCGGTTCAATCGCATTCGACTATCTTATGCGCTTCCCCGGCCACTTCACCGATCATCTTATCCCCGAAAAGCTCGACCGCGTCAGCCTCAGCTTCTTGGTAGACCACCTCGACAAGCACTTCGGGGGGGTTGCTCCGAACATTGCATATACCCTTGCCCTGCTCGGTGAGCGTCCTAAAGTGTTGGGCACGGTCGGGAAGGACTTCGACAAGTATCGTGCGTGGCTCGAAACCACCGGGGTGGATACTTCGGCCATCGTGCAGCTTGACGATGTGTTCCGCCTCTTTCTTCGCCAACACCGACCTCGACAACAACCAGATCGCGAGCTTCTATGCCGGAGCGATGGCGCGCGCGCGCGATTACACGCTTGTCAATACGCTCGACCACATGCCTGACTTGGTGGTCATCTCGCCCAACGCGCCCGACGCCATGACGCGCGTGGCCGACGAGTGTGCCGAGAACCGCATCCCCTTCATGTTTGACCCCTCGCAGCAGGTTTTGCGCCTGGATGCCGACTTCCTCCGGCAGGGCATCGAACGTGCGCACATCTTGGTCTGCAACGAATATGAATTCGAACTGATCTGCAAAAAGACCGGCATGGACCAGAGCGCCATCCTCGCGCATGTCGAGGTTCTCATCGTCACCCTGGGCGACCAGGGGTCGGTGATCTATGCCGAGGGCGAAGAGCACCGCGTGCCGATTGTGCCCATCGCGCGCATCGCCGAGCCGACGGGGGTAGGCGATGCTTATCGAGGCGGCTTGCTGAAGGGCATTGCGATGGGCTGGCCCTGGGCGCTCTGCGGGCAGATGGGCGCGGTATGTGCTGCCTATGTGCTAGAACAAGTAGGCACCCAAAACCATCGCTACACCCGCGCCGAGTTCATCGCGCGCTTCCGCAAACATTTTGACGACGCAGGGCGGCTTGATTGCTTGCTTGATAGTTAGGGGCTACCCAGCAGTATTTACCAGAAGCGCGCCGCCTTTGGCGCGCTTTTGGGTTTGGGGCTGCGCTGGTCCATCGTAAGTTCGGAGAGCTTGCACTTTTCATTTGGCCGCCTCTCTGCTATATTGTTTTGTAATCTATTTACGAAACAAATATCTAGGGAGAAGGTGACATGGGTGTGATGAGCTTGACCCTGAGCGAAGAACATGAGATGGTCCGGCGGATGGCGCGCGACTTCGCACAGAAGGAGCTGCTGCCCATCGCTGCCGCTTTCGACGCGAGCGGCGACTTTCCCTATGAGACGGTCAAGAAGATGGGAGAGCTGGGGTTGATGGGCATCGAAGTGCCGGAAGCATACGGCGGCGCCGGTATGGATACCATCGCATACGTGCTGGTGATGGAAGAGATCGCCAAAGCAGACCTCAGCCACAGCACCATCATGTCGGCAAACACATCGTTGTTTAGCGATTGTTTGCTTCTTTTCGGCACCGAAGCTCAAAAGCAGAAGTACGTAGCGCCGGTCGCACGTGGCGAGAAGCTCGGCGCCTACTCGCTCACCGAGCCGCAATCCGGTTCTGATGCCGGACATCTCCTCACCCGCGCTGTCCTCAGCGAGGACGGCACACATTACATCGTCAACGGGCGCAAGTGTTGGGTAAGCTGTGGGCCGGTGACCGATTTTGTCGTACTGTTTTGCAGCACGGCCCCCGAACAAAAGCAACGCGGCATCACTGCGCTCATCATCGAAGCGGACCGGCCCGGCTTTGTGCGCGGCAAGAAGGAGGCCAAGATGGGCATCTGCGCCAGCGCTACCGGTGAGCTGATCTTTGAAAATTATCGCTGCCCGGTCGAGAACCGGGTCGGGGAGGAGGGTCAGGGTTACAAGATCGCGCTGGCGACCCTTGACGCCGGACGGATCGGCATCGCAGCTCAAGCGCTGGGGGTCGCCGAGGCCGCTTATGAGGCCAGCGTGCAGTATGCCCGCGAGCGTTATGCCTTCGGCAAGCCGATCGGCAGCTTCCAGATGATCCAACAAAAGATCGCCGATATGAAGACACGCATCGAGGCCAGCCGTCTTCTGGTATACAACGCTGCGCTTGCCAAGATGCGCGCCGAGCGAACCGGTGCGCGCTATACGCTGGAGGCGGCGATGGCGAAGCTATATGCCAGCGAGACGGCGGCTTTTGTCACCGACGAGGCCTTGCAGATACACGCCGGTATGGGCTTTAGCAAAGAGCTGCCCATCGAGCGCTATTACCGTGACGCGCGTATCACCCGCATCTATGAAGGGACCAGCGAGATTCAGCGCTTGGTCATCGCGGGC
>CAZJBO010000312.1:0-3749 GCA_964544075.1 uncultured Anaerolineae bacterium | reverse complement strand
GAGGAACCCTTCGTTGACGAGCCTCTTTAGGTTATAGCTCACCACCGAAGTAGATGAGATGCCCACATCGCGCCCTATTTCGCGCACGGTGGGTGGGTATCCGTTCTCGGTAGCAAAACTTTGGACGAACTGCAAAATTTTGCGTTGGCGTTCCGAAAGTTTACTCTGGTCCATAATGCTCTCCATATAATATCCGCACAGGTGTTCGGTATTTACAGGCATTATACACGAACACGTGTTCCATTGTCAAGCGGATATAAAGGAGAAAACAGAACTTGCTATCGTCTCTGTATCGCCAGCTCCGGTCACTGATTATCGACCATCCCCCACACACTCCCCGTCCCGAACCGGGAAGGCCCAGCCCCCGTTCGGATTCTGCCGGCGTTCGAGTCCACGTGGAGGAGGCGTCCCCCCTAACATCGGCTTAGAATGTGTCCAATCAGATGGGTCCACTACAAGGGGTCAGTACGGGCTGTTTATAGCGCTTCCAGTTCCCCTGTGTCGGTTAGCTGCTGGACGTGTAGTTCTGCCGCGTCGAGCTTCTTCTCGCACCATGTTGCCAGTTCGCGCGCCTGCTCATATACCTCCAACGCTTGGTCGAGTGTGAGACCGCCCGCTTCGAGCTGTGCGACTGCCTCCTCAAGCTGCGCAAACACGCTCTCGAAGCTCCGCTTTTGCGCATCGTCCGGCTGTTTATCGGTTTTCATCTTTGCCCTCGTCTAAATCTATAACACGTGCTTGCAGGCTGCCGGCGTCGAGGCGCACGTTGATGTGTGTGCCGGGCGGCGCGTCTCGTACATCGGTGAGCAATTTGCCGTCGTGTGCACGGCTGACCACTGCATAGCCGCGCGCCAGGGTGCGCGCCGGACTGACGCTCTCTAATGCGGCGGTATGTCCGGCGAGCCGTTGCCGCTGTAATGTGATGTCGGTTTGGATTTGCCGCGCGGCGCGTGCTGTCATCTCGTCAACGCGGCGGCGCATCTCTGTGATGTGCCGGGCCGGTGAAAGGTGACGCAGCGTTTGTACTTGCGCGTCGAGCGCACGGCGGCGCAGCTCTAGCATCCGGTGCAGCGCTCGGTCGAGGCGTGCGCCGAGTGCATCGACCGCCTGCATGTACTCTTGCCGGTCGGGAGTGACCAGCTCTGCCGCTGCGGATGGTGTAGGCGCGCGGAGGTCGGCGGCGAAGTCTGCGAGCGTGAAATCGATCTCGTGCCCAACCCCGCTTATCACCGGAATGCGGCTCCCGGCGATGCTGCGCGCCACCCATTCGTCATTGAAGCACCACAGGTCCTCTAGCGCGCCGCCGCCCCGCACGACCAAAATGACGTCAACCTCGGTGTGTGTGTTCAATGCGCCGAGCGCCGCGATGATCTGTGCCGGGGCTTTGACGCCCTGCACCAGCGCGGGACTCAGGATGACCTCGGCGGCGGGCCAGCGTCGCCGCAGCACGTTCTGTACGTCCTGGAAGGCCGCCGTTGTGGGTGAGGTGACGATGCCGATTTGCCGAGGGAAGGTCGGTATGGGGCGTTTGTGCGCGGGGTCGAACAGACCTTCGGCTTCGAGCTTGGCTTTGAGCAGTTCGAATTGCCGGTGCAGGTCACCGAGTCCGGCTGGCTTGAGGTGGTCGCATACAAGTTGATATTCACCGCGTGGGGGGTAGAGGCTGATCTTGCCGTGCACCTCTACCCGGTCGCCGTGCTTGGGCGGCGTGTCTAGACGTGCTGCGCTGCTCTTCCACATAACGCACTTGATCTGGGCGTTGGGGTCTTTGAGCGTGAAGTACAGGTGTCCGCTGCGGGCGCGCGTAAAGTTCGAGACCTCACCCTCTAACCACAGGTCTTGTAGCCGACGGTCAAGCTCCAGTGTTTCGCGTATGTAGTGTGTCAGAGCGCCGACGCTCCAGTGTTGTTGTTCCATAAAGAGGCATCCAAAGGGGCTAGGGGAGAGCACGGATTATGCAGTGTCTGTGCGCGCCGTGCTCTCTTGAGATTGTGCGTGCCTATTCGTCGGAGATCTCCGGTACCAAGCTGTCGGGCACAGTGAGGCCGAGTATATTGTACCCACCGTCAACGTAAATCGTCTCGCCGGTGACTGCGCTCCCTAGATCGCTCATCAGCCAAAGCGACGTATTGCCCACGTCGGAGGTCTGGATGTCGCGGCGTAGGGGCGCGATCTCGCGTGCATAGCGGTGCAGCATCCGGAAGTTCGCGATCCCGCCGGAAGCCAGAGTTTTGATCGGGCCGGCTGAGATGGCGTTCACCCGGATGCCCTGTGGCCCCAGCTCGCTTGCCAGGTAGCGCACCGAGCACTCTAGCGCAGATTTTGCTACTGCCATCACGCCATAACGCGGCAAGACTTTCTCGGCGGCATAGTAGCTCATCGCTAAGATCGCGCTGCCCTCGGAGAGCATCGGGAGGGCACGGCGGGTGAGCGCGATGAGCGAGTAGGCGCTGATGTCGAGCGCAAGGTGGAACCCCGCGCGTGAGATGTCGGCGAAGGTGCACTTCATATCCTCGCGCGGGGCAAAGGCCACGGAGTGTACCATGCCGTCGAGCCGGCCATAGCGGGTCTTGAAGCGGTCGAATATGCGGTCGATGTCTTCATCTTTGGTTACGTCGCACATTTCGACGAACTTTGCCCCGATTTGTTCGGCTAATGGGAACACGCGGCGCTCCAACCGGGGCATCGCGTAGCTAAAGGCGATCTCTGCGCCCTCGGCGTGCAATTTCTGTGCGATGCCCCACGCGATCGAGTTCTTGTTTGCCAGGCCGAAGATCAAGACGACTTTTCCGTCCATTAAACCCATGAGAGAGACTCCTTTGGTTAATGCGGCGAGCAATGACGAGAGTTTTCTAGAACTGTGTCGGTCAAAATGAGATGGATGTTTACGGGGCTTCGGCCCCTGACGGACTTTGGGTGGCTGGGAGGCGTGCCCATGGCTCGGCGCCCCAAAGATCGTCTACCATCAGCTTGACCAAGACAAGAGTTCCTTAAAGTACATCCCCGCGTTCTTGGTGTTACAAGAGGGCGGGGAGGGTGGTGTTTCTGTTGTTTATCGATTTTTTGCGATGCACCGATTATTCAGGCGATGCGCCGCCGGTGAGATATTCGATGACATCTTTTGCCGTATAGCTGGTTTGGCCTGGTTTGAAAATCTTGTGAAGATCTACGAAGGCATCGCCGGAGGTGACCAGCGGAGGCTCGATATAGATTTCACCGGATTTTGTTTTGCGGCTTTGGGCGAAGCCCGCTGCGGCAAACAGGTTGTTACATAGGCAGGTGCGGTTTACGGTGTCTTCGCGCTTGCCGCCCTTTTTAATATATTGCTCTACCGGTTCTGCCGGACAGCGATACCCCACGCTGCCGTCCTCTTTCTTATAGACCTGGCGCAAGAACCCGGCGTTGCAGATGCGCTCGCGCGCTTCGTAGACGCGCTGTTCCGAGATGCTGCCTTCGAGGTATGCGAACTTGAAAGGGAACCCGGTCGGCGAGGCGATGGGGTCGGTGCGCACCGATGCTGTGCCGTTGAGGGCATTTTGGATAAGCGCGCGTTTAGACTTCTTGTCCATCCCCGATTCTTCGGAATAGGCAAAGAGCGTGCCTACCTGTATGCCCTGTGCGCCGGCGGCGAGCGCTTCTCGGAACTTCTCCGGGTTGCCATAGCCGCCCGCCAGCCAGAACGGTAGGCCGAGCTTTTTGATCTTCTTGATGTCGATGTAATCTTTTGGCCCATAAATCGGTTGGCCCAG
>CAZJBO010000311.1:0-3786 GCA_964544075.1 uncultured Anaerolineae bacterium | reverse complement strand
CAACCCCAGGCGGTGCGATCTAGCGGCGGCGTAATGTGGGGTCGAGCGCGTCGCGTAGCCCGTCTCCGACAAAGTTAAACGCCAGCACGATCAAGCTTACCAACACACCGGGGGTAACCCACATCCACCACGCATCGATGAGCCAAGACTTGGCGTCTTGTAACATACTGCCCAAACTGGCGTCGGGTGGAGGTACGCCCAGGCCGAGAAAGCTAAGCGCCGATTCGCTCAGGATTGCTGCCGGGATCGCCAGGGTCGCGGCGACGATGACCGGGGCAAGTGCGTTTGGGAGTAGGTGTTGCAAGATCATGCGCAGTGGCGAGACCCCGATTGCGCGGGCGGCAAGTACAAAGTCACGTTCTTTGAGCGAGAGGAACTCGGCACGCACCAGGCGCGCAACCTCCATCCAGCTAAATACGCCCAATATCCCGATGATGGTCAGGATGCTGGGTGGGAAGATGGCGTTGAGTGCCAGGAAGAGCACAAAGGTTGGGAGCGAGAGGAAAACATCGACTGTGCGCATCAAAATGTTATCGACAAAGCCGCCCGCATAGCCGGCCAGCGCGCCCACAAATACCCCCACCGAGACACCAATCGCCATTGCGAATAAGCCCACGCTCAGCGAGATGCGCATCCCAAAGAGCGCGCGAGAGAACAAGTCGCGGTTAAAGTTGTCGGTTCCCATAATATGGTCAGGGCTGGGCGCTTGCGGATAGCCGCGATGTACGCTGGCATTGCGTGGGTCGATGTCGTTGGGGTTGTATGAAGCAAGCTCTTCGGCAAAGAGCGCAGCCAAACCGAAGATGATGAGCAAAATTAGGCTTAACATCGCCAGACGATGCCGCCGGAACTGTCGCCACGTCATCAGCCAGGGGCTATCTTGCACAATCGGGGTATCAAGCTGAAGGTTTGTGTCGTTAGTCATAGCGTATCCGAGGGTCTACCCACACGTACATTGCGTCGGCCACGAAGTTACCTATCACGATGAAGATCGCCGAAAGGATTGTCACGCCCATGATGACCGGGAAGTCGCGCTTGAGTGCGGCGTTGACCCCCAACAACCCCATGCCCGGCCAGCCGAAGACATATTCGATGATGAACGATCCGCCGACCAGCTGTGGGATCGAGAGGCCTACCAGCGTTACCACGGGGATGAGGGCATTGCGCAGCGCGTGGTGTTGCAAGACCCGGCGTTCGGGTGCCCCCTTCGCGCGGGCGGTGCGGATATAGTCTTGCGAGAGCACATCCAGCAGGCTGGAGCGTTGGAAGCGCACCCACCGTGCCAGCGATGCGGTCGCCAGGGCTACTGTGGGCAAGACTAGGTGTCGTCCTATGTCTAGGACTTCCTGTAACCCTGTATAGTTCTCACGCAGATTGCGCATCCCTTTGGTCGGCAGCCAGCCCCACTGTACCGCGAAGACCTGCATCAAGATCAGTGCCAAGAAGAAGCCGGGCATACTGATGCCGAGGAAGGACAGGGTCGTGACAATATAATCGATCATACTGTAGCGCTTGATCGCCGTGAGCACCCCCACCGGGATGGCGACTACCAGCGCCAGCAGCAATGAGGAAAACCCCAGCAGGATAGTGTTCGGCAGGCGGTCCCCTATCTCGGTGGTTACCGGTTGACCTGCCGAGAGTGAGAAGCCCATGTTGCCGTGTAGCACCGCGTTCTCCAGCCAGCGCAGATATTGGATATGGAGCGGTTTATCAAGGCCCAGTTTAGCGCGTATCGAGGCGAGGTCCTCGGCGCTGGGCGGGGGTTTGCTGGGGTCGATATAAACCATGGTAGGGTCGCCGGGTGCGGCCTTGATGATGAGAAACGACACAATGGAGATCGCGATTAGGAGCGGGATCATCTGTAATGCACGGTGGATGAGGTAGCGGCCCATGTAGGCTTAGTCCTTAGCTAGTCAGCCTGGGGTTTTTCAACCCCAGGCTGAGAAAACAATCCTTACTCGGCCAGATAGATGCGCTCTGGGCGTACAAAGCGTGTGCCGATAGAGTTATCGAAGACCGCGTCGTCTATGTTAAACATGCTGCTGATAACGGCGGGTTCGATGCGGCGATAGAGCGGGATGATCGGTAGGTCGTCCCAAAGGATAGCCTCAATCTCCTCATAGATCGCCATGCGTGCATCAAAGTCGCTAATCACGCGCGCTTCGGCGAAGAGTTCATTGACCCGTTCGTTGTAGTAGTTCGAGATAGGCGGGCCGATCTCTTCGGTGTTTGTATAGAAAGCGGCATAGCTGTTCGGTTCTGGTCCCATGCTGCCCCAACCGGAGGTGTGCACGTCGAAGGGTTTATCAACCTTACGCTCTTGATAAATTTCCTCGACCAGCTTGCCCAGCTCACCCAGTTCCAGCTCGGTCTTGATGCCGATATCTTCCCAGTATGCCTGGACAACCAGCGCATAGTCTTCATATTCGCCAAAGCCGGTGAAGGAAAGGATTTTGACCACCCAGGGTTCGCCGTCTTTGTCGCGGAAGCCGTCGCCGTCGCTATCGCTAATGCCCAGCTCGTCGAGCATCTGCCCGGCGAGGATGGGGTCATAGTCATAGCCGCCGAGCTTGTCTTGCTCATAGAAGGGCACCACATGGTCGAAGTGTGAGTTGTGTGGGATGCCGTAACCCTGTCGTACCGTATCGATGAGCGCCTCACGGTCGATGGCGATCATCAGAGCTTTGCGTACTTGCGGGTCTTTGTACTGCTCACGGTCGAGGTTAAAGAACATCGAGTAGAGTGTATCCGATTCGGCGAGGATGACCGTAAAGTCGGGGTTATCCTCGAAGCGTGCCACCGAAGCGCCGGGCACACTGGGGATGAAGTCGATCTCGCCGGTCAGCAGTGCGTTTACCTGTGACTGTTCATCGGGGATGATGCTAAAGATGATGCGGTCGATGCACGGGCGGCCTCGGAAGTAGTCATCAAAGGCTTCGAGGGTGATGCTCTCGCCGGTTTTCCACTCGGTTACCTTAAAGGGGCCGCTGCCGATGGGCGCACGGTTGAAGGGGCCTTCGCGTAGGTCTTGCCCTTCGAGCGCGTGGCGCGGCACGATCGGCACGCTGATATCGGTGAAGAAGGCAGCGTTTGGCTCGATGAGGGTTGCGACTACGGTGTAGTCATCCACCGCCTCGAAAGCGATCGGTGTCTCGCCCTGGACAAAGCGTGGGCGGAAGGGCGCGATGGCGTTATCGGGGTCTTGGATTGTCTCGAACGAGAAGACCACATCGTCGGCGGTTAGCTCTGTGCCGTCGTGGAACAGTACGCCCTCGTGGAGGTGGAAGGTCCAGGTCAGGCCGTCTTCGCTAACTTCCCAGCTCTTTGCCAGATCACCGGTGATGTTCCTACCCCAGTTCTCACCGCCCAGTGTTAGGGTGTTGAACACATAGGAGAGCACCGCCACCGACGCTCCGTCGTTAGCATATAGACCGTTCAGGCTCACAGGCGGGTCGGTGAGCGCGGTAATGAGAGTGCCGCCGGTGACAGGGCAAGCAAAGTCTTCAACCTCATCTTGTGCCACAGTGGGCGCGACAAACGCGCTGGTCGCCAGCACCGCGATGAGCAGCACCAAACTAAAGCGGCCCAACAGGGCCTTCGCGGAAAACATAGAGGCTCCTCCTTAAAACATAGAAAAGGATCAAAGCGTACCGTCATTATATAGCGAAAAAGTTAAGATATCATAATGTGCTCGTGGAGAGTTTATGTGCTGCCTGGGGTTGAAACCCCAGGCCCCTCACCCCCTATCCCCCTCTCCCTCGCCGGGGAGATGGGGAACCGGAGCGC
>CAZJBO010000310.1:0-3787 GCA_964544075.1 uncultured Anaerolineae bacterium | reverse complement strand
GCAGGCCCCCAGGCCAAAGGGCCAAAGCTCCCCTCGCCCCAACGAGGGAGAGGGGCCGGGGGTGAGGGGGGTGTGCCTGCGCCGCTTAAGCGAAAAGTATTATAATAACCAGCGTCCACGTGATGTTACCAAAGGTAAAGTTTGCATTGGATATACTCAGGCAAAACCGAAACCGCCTCCTAATGATCGGGCTTGCGCTGCTTGGCGCGCTCCTGGCGTTATGGCTACCCCCCGGTTTGACAATCCTTGCCCTGCTCCTATTGATCGTGGCGGGCGCATGGTGGCTGAACCGCGCACGCGCCGCTTGGCACAGCAAGATGCACGCGCTCGAACGCGAAGCCGCCGACCTCCGCGCGCTTACGGCGGTCAACCGCGCGGTGCGCGCCAGCCTCAACCTCGACGATCTGTTCACCACAGTCTACTTGCAGGTGGTCCAGCAGATAAAAGCACGCTACTTCTACATCGCGCTGCTCGACCCTATGCAAGAGGGCGCACTACAATTTCCCCTGGTGATCGAGAACCGCCGCCAGATCGCCCAACCGCCCACATCGGATACAACACTGCTCATGCAGGTCATCGAGACGCGCAGCGCGCGCTTGATCGCACAAGACGTGCCGCTTCCCGGCGTCGTCTCATGGATGGGCGTGCCCTTATGGTCGGGCACACCGCGCTCGGCAGAGCGGCCCTTAGGCTGCATCGTCGTTGAGGCACATGCGCCCGGACCACACTTCACCAAGCGCAACCTTGAGATGCTGACGGTGATCGCGGCACAAGCCGGCGCCGCCATCGAGAACGCCCGGCTCTTCACCCGCACCGATAGAGCGCTCGACCGGCGCGTGCGCCAGCTTTCGGCGCTCGACGCAGTCGCACGCGAGATCACGGCCACGCTGGATATGACGCGCATCTTCACGCTGGTGCTGGAGAGCGCGATGCAGGGCACCGCCAGCACAGCGGGGCTGTTCGTGCTGCGGAACCCCGAAAACCCGGCGATGATGGATATCGCCGTGGCGCGCGGCTATCCGGAGCAAGCGATCGGCAAGCTCTCCGCGTGGGATTGCATCCCGCAGGAGGGCAGCGCCGGCGCCGTCTTCCGGAGCGGCGAAGCGCTGGTCCGGGACGAAGTAGAAGAACCGTATATGTCCACCTTGCTCTCTGTGGGGGGCGGTGCACAAGACCCGGTGGACAAAGGAGAACCCACGCGCGCCGCAAACCTTCCGCCCCATCCACAAGCCCGCGCCCAGGTGAGCGTGCCGGTTCACGGCGACACCGGGGTAACCGGAGTCATCATCCTTGAGAGCGCAACGCCCGGCGCATATCAAGATGACGCCCTGCACTTCCTGACACAGCTGGCAAACCAAGCGACCATCGCACTGCGCAACGCGCGCCTATTCGAGGACGTGCGCGCCGGACGTGACCGTCTGCAAGCCGTGCTCAATTCGACACACGAGGGCATGTTAATGATCGACCGGGAGGCCAGAGTGTTGCTGGCAAACCCACAGATGACGGCCCTGACCGCGCTGCCGAGCGTGCAGTGGCGGGCAGGCACGCTGACAGAGATGGCCGCGCAAGTCTATGCACGCCTGGGCTTCGCCGGGCCGGAGGATTTACGAGAACTGCTCGCAAACCTGCAAACCGGCGTGCTGCCGGCCTCCCGACCACTGCGCTATCAGCTAACGAAACGCCACCTGGAGCGCTCGATCGCGCCGATCTATGATGCGGTAGATGGGAGCACACTAATCGGGCTGCTGCTGGTGCTGCGTGACGTGACCGAGGCCGAAAAGCTCGAACAGACACGCGCGGCGCTCTCCAGCATGATCGTGCACGATCTACGCTCACCTCTGGCAGCGGTGCAAGGGAGCCTGCACCTGATTAGGGACTTCGCGCCCGAAGCCGGTGATATGAGCAGCATCCTGGAGCGCACCGCCGGGCATTCGCTCCGCGCGATCAAACGCCTGCAAAACATGATCGAGTCGCTCTTGGACATCAGCCGCATGGAACACGACCGCCTCATCCTCGACCGCGAGCCGACCGCGCTGCGCCCCATCGTTGACGAGGTGTTCGGGGACCTGCAGCCGCTCGCCGACGAGATAGAAGTAGAGTTGGTGGCAGATATACCCGGCACGCCGCCGCTGCTGGACATCGACCCCGGCAAGGTGCGGCGTGTGCTGCTGAACTTGGTGGATAACGCACTGAAGTTCACACCGTCCGCGCAAAGCGTGCGCGTGTTGATGCACATGCCGGGCGAGGCCGGCGCGGGGTCTGGCTTCGTGCGGGTAGATGTGATCGACGCGGGGCCGGGCATCCCGGACGAAGATAAAAAACGCCTGTTCGACCGCTTTGCCCAGATCGAGAAGCGACAAGGCCGCCGACGTGGTACGGGCCTGGGCCTCACATTCTGCCGCGTCGCAGTGCGGGCACACGGCGGGCACATCTGGGTTGAGGATGGCAAGACAACAGGGAGCGTGTTCTCGTTCACACTGCCGGTCGCCAAGCTCGGCCCGCTGCCCGACGACACTGCCTAGCACACATCGGCTCCCCCTCACCCCCCGGCCCTTACGCGGAAGGTATCTGTTTAGCTGCTCTCTGTGAGGGCGGTTGACCAAAGGGAATGCCTGAAGCTCAAATGGCCCAAATTGGCGAACCCGCCCAACGTTTGCTACTATAGCCTGCAATGTCAGGGGGATACCGTAAGGATCGGGATAGAGGTAGAAGTTTAGAAATGGGACCGTCAAACACATGAGTGGCAAAGATCCGATATATACCCGGAAGATTCCCCCGAAATCTGCATCGCACAGAAACCCCGGCCCGGCCCGCCAGCGCTACTTACAGCGCCGCAGCCGGCGCGGACGAACCGGCACCTTCCGCGCCCTCTTGGGCTGGTTCATTATGGGCATAATCGGCGCTAGCATCTTCGTAGCGATCCTAACGCCGGTAGTCATACGCTCTGCCCCACCGCGCTACCTTGCCCGGCTCTCACACACCCCCTTGCAGTTCCTCCAATGCATCAACCCACACTATTGCAACGAGGCCGAAGCCCTCCCCACGATGGAAGCATCGGTCGATGTGGCCGCATTGATCGGGCAAACCGATACCCCGGACGACATCGCCACCCTGCCCGTCATAACCGCCACCCCGGAGAACGACTGGGTCGTCAGTACATCGGCCCCCTCCCCCGAACCGACGTCAGAGCCGCCACCCACCACCGTCATCACCTCCCCTGCCGATACCGCCCTGCCCCCCACCGCAACCCTCCTCATCCCGCCCACCGCAACCCCCACGCCGGTCGCCGTCGCCGCTGCCGGTACGGACGACATACCGTACGAATCATCTCTCGGCGGCTTCCGACACGTGGCGCAAACCTGGAATAACTGCGGGCCGGCCACCATCACCATGAGCCTAAACTATTGGGGCTGGACCGGAAACCAACAGATCGCAGCCTCGGCGCTGAAGCCGGAGCCGGAGGATAAGAACGTCAGCCCAGAGCAGATGGTCGAGTTCGTCAATACACAAATCCCCGGCCTAAGCGCACTGCATCGCTATGCCGGTTCGGTCATCCTGCTCAAGCGCCTCATCCTTGCGGGCTACCCGGTGTTGGTCGAAACCGGCTTCCAGCCCGACGGCGAAGAGTGGATGGGCCACTATCGCTTAATCATGGGTTACTCCGACCTGGAAGGCAGCTTCCATATCTTCGACTCATACCTGGGCGATGGGGAGAACCACCAGGGGCGTGTCGAGAGCTACGAGACGGTGGACCGCGATTGGCAGCACTTCAACCGCGTCTATGTGG
>CAZJBO010000309.1:0-3790 GCA_964544075.1 uncultured Anaerolineae bacterium | reverse complement strand
CACAAAATCACCTTGCCTTGTCCTTCCGTTACCTTCACCCGTTCAGACATGGGTCATGTATGATCTTCTTCTCTCGTGAGCACATCTCCGAAAGTAAGAATTATCTCACGCAATGATTTTATCACATTATGTGGATGTTAAAAATTCCGGTCCTACAAGCCTTCCGCCGCACTTTTCAGGCATCTGTTCACCTGGAGCTTTGAGCCGGAGGCTCCACAGAGAGCAGAAGATTCAAACTATCCACCGGCGGGCGCCACAAAGCAGGGCGGCGGCGAGCTTGCTATAATTGCCCTATGGGCAACATTGTACATAACATCCGACAGCTCAACGCCGAACACAACATCCTCCCGCGCGGCACGACGATCATCGTCGGAGTCTCCGGCGGCGCCGATTCGCTCTGCCTGCTGCACGCACTGCACACACTGCGCGCCGAATTGGGCATTACCCTACACGCCGCCACGCTCGACCATGCCTTGCGCGGTGATGATGCGGCAACAGACACGGCTTTTGTGGCCGAAACCGCACGAGCATGGAGTATACCGGTCACTGTGGCGCGCCGCGACGTGGCAGCACAGGCAGCGGCACATGGCCTGGGCATCGAGGAGGCAGCACGGCAGGCGCGCTATACTTTCCTTGCGCAGGTTGCAGCACGGGAGGGTGCGTCACGCATCGCAGTTGCGCATAACGCCGATGACCAAAGCGAGACCGTGCTTATGCACTTCTTGCGCGGGAGCGGGCTTGGCGGCTTACGCGGGATGCAGATTGCCACCTCATTAGGGGACTATCACCTGCTGCCGGACACAGACCTAGACCCGGCACGCTTCACATTGCTGCGCCCTTTGCTAAACACGCCGCGCGCCGATATCGAAGCATACTGCGCAGCGCATGGCCTGACACCGCGCTTTGACCGCTCGAACCTGGATACAACCTATTTTCGCAACCGCCTGCGTCATGCGGTCATACCCTACCTGGAAACACTTAATCCAAACCTCCGCGCGCTGCTGCGCCGCACCGCAAGCGTGCTCGCCGCCGACTATGATGCGCTACACACACTGCACATACAGCGTTGGGCAGAGGTATGCCGCGCGGTCTCTCCGACCGCCGTGGTATTCGACCGCGCCGCATGGCGTGCGCTCTCGCTGAGCGCACAGCGCGCCACTCTACGCATGGCTGCCCAGCGCCTAAACCACACGCTGCGCGACTTGAGCTTTGCGCACATTGAAGGCGCAGTACGTGCAGCGGCACGCGGTGATGTCGGCACACAGGCGACCCTGCCGGGCAAACTGGCGCTGCGGGTAGAATATGATACGCTGATCGTTGCGAGCGATGCGCATACACCCACCCCTCCGCCCTGGCCCTTGATCTGGGGCAAGGCGGCGCTGGTGGTGCGGCAAGGTGCCACTCTGCGCTTGCCGCAGAGCACGTGGCGCTTTAGCCTCACGCCAGGCCATGCGCTGCCCGATGTCCGGGCGGACATGTGGCGTGCAGCGCTTGCCATCCCGCCGGACGCCGAGATCATCTTGCGGGGCCGGCGGCCCGGCGACCGCTTCGCACCGCAGGGGATGGGCGGACATACGCAGAAGCTCGCCGATTTTATGATAAATGCCAAGATTCCCGCGCTTTGGCGCCGCCATATTCCCTTACTGGTGGTCGATGGGCAGATCGCATGGGTGGCCGGATGGCGAGTAAGCCACTATTTTGTTGTGCCGAATGATATGCATGTCTTTACTGTAGCACGCTTCATAGACAATGGTTAGCCGCGTTGCTTGCCCCATGATGAGCAATTTGTTGCTATTCTTCATGAATTGTCAACATTCTGTTCTTTTTCTCATTCGTCATGGCTTTGCGATACTCTTAGCTTGTCAATTGCGTTGAGGTCGAGTATATTAAGGCCGTGGTTCTTGTTTTGGTCACCGGCGGTTCGGATAGGGGGCAAGCATCGGATTAGGCTATGTGGCTGAAAATGGGCAACGGAACATTGTATTTGATGATCCGACGGCCCACGCTGCCGCATAAGGCAGCACGACAATAAATGTCTGGCGGCTGGTCTCTGGCCGCAATTCGGTTGATTTGGCGTTAATGAGGGGCCGTAAAAATGGACAATCCATCTAACGAAACTCCCAATATCTTAGTTGTAGACGACGAAGGGGCTATTCGTTACTCAGTCAGCAAGACCCTTCAGCGCGTGGGCTATAATGTCAGCGTTGCTGCCAGCGGTGAAGAAGCGTTGGAGATGATGGAAACCAAAACCTTCGACGTAGTGCTTACCGACATCCGTATGCCGGGCATCAGCGGCGTCGAATTGCTCGCCCGTATTAAGGATTCCTTGCCCGACACCATCGTCATATTAATGACCGGGTATGCCAGCCTCGGCAACGCGGTCGAGTCGTTGCGCCTGGGCGCCCATGACTACTTGGTAAAGCCCAGCTCATCACAAGACATCCGGCAGAGCGTCGCACGGGGCCTGGAACGCGCACGCTCTCTACAGCGCCGCCGCAACCTGCTGGATGCAATACAAACCAGCGTCAACGAGCTTACCGGCCAGAACCTGGGCGACGCGCTCAACGCCGAAAGCAGCCACAACCGCCGCATCCCGCCCAACCCCCACACCGACCTCGGCACCATGACGCTTGGCCCTCTAACCATCTTCCCCGGACGTTATCAGATCGCGGTAGGCGACCAACCCATCGACCTGACTCCCACCGAGTTTGACTTACTGCTCTACCTGGCAGCGCATCGCGGGCGCGTGGTGCCGTGCCATGAGCTGGTGCGCGAAGTGCGCGGCTATGTGGTCGAGGAGCGCGAAGCCCGCGAGGTCATCCGCCCGCACATCAGCAACCTACGCCGCAAGCTCAAGGCCGCAGAGCAAAGCCCCGATTTGATAATCAACGTACGGGGCATCGGCTACCGGCTCTCCGAGCAGGGTTAGGGCACAAGGCCTGACGAGATCAAAGCAGTATAGCGGTGCTCAGACCGCCGAGAGCGCTTTGAGCGCCGCCCATGCCGTGTCGAACTGCGCCACCGGCACCAACAGATGATCGCGCCGGTAGGCCGAGAGCGCCAAGATCGGCACGCCGGCCTCGGCAAGCGCCCGGCTTACCGCCGCCATGAAGCCTATTAACCCCATATCAAGCGGCAGGTCAAACGTAATCAAGCGGTGTGGCCCTGTGCTCTCGTGACCGGGCAGCCTTGCCTTGAGGTCTTCCCATCGGCCATCTTCAAGGATCAATGTCACCTCGTCCTTATCCACCAACACAGCGCCGAAGGGCGCGCGCGCCTCGGCGAGCACGCCGGCTGCCGCTGTGAGGGCGGCGGAGGGGAGATGCACCACGACATATTCCTGCCCGTCGGTATAGAGCGGAAGGTCGGCCATAATCTGTGTCAAATCCTGCAATGTCCTCATCCTCCACTCTGCCGATAGGTGTTCACAGTATGCGCGTAGTGGTCAGGCCGCCCGATGTCGAAGCGCTGCCCTTCGACCATGTAGGCGAGGAAGCCGTCTTCCTTGCGCAGCCGGTCGATGCAGCTGGTAAACTGGAACTCGCCGCGCTCGCGCACGTTATGCGCGATGTGTTCCTCTAGGTAATCGAAAACCTGCGGCTTGACGACATATTGCCCAAACAACGTCAGGTATGTGTCATCCGGCAGACCCTTGACACGCAGATTCGCCCGCGCATATTCAACCGTGGGCTTCTCGGCAAATTCGGTCACCACGAGCGTTTGCTTATACGCGCCCTCCAGCCAGACGCCCCCCACCGTGCCGAAGCTGCCTATCTCATCCTCCGGCGTA
>CAZJBO010000308.1:0-3814 GCA_964544075.1 uncultured Anaerolineae bacterium | reverse complement strand
GCCCAGGCGCGCGGCTTCATCCACCGTGCCATGCCGCGCATAACCATATACCGAGATGGTCGAGACGTGAACGAAGTGCTCGACATGCGCAGCGCGCGCCGCTTCTATGACGCTGCGCGTGCCCTCCACGTTAACGCTCTGCATCAAATCGGCGTGCCCCAAACCGGCGACGGCGGCCAGATGAAACAGCAAGTCTACGTCATGCACCAGAGTCGAAAGGCGGAGGAAGTCGGTTATATCGCCGCGCACCAGCTCTATACCGGCCTCTGCCAAACGTCGGCCTTTGAGGGGGTTGCGGGCCAAGCCCACGACCTCTGCCCCGGCTTCGGCCAGCCGGAGCGCCAACGCACTGCCGATAAAGCCGGTCGCGCCGGTGACAAATACGCGCTTGCCTTCTAGATTCATGGTCAGTCTCCGCTATAGGGCCAGGATTCAATGGACGTTAGTATAGCGCAGCACCACATCTACTGCCGGTTTCGGGATGTAACCAATGCGCCACAGGCCAAAGTAGTGTTCCTGGTTATCCGGCGAGAGGCAGTCGTCCGGCCAGCAGGTCGCGGTGCGGGGGAAGTCAAACGCAGTCCAGACCAACCAGCCGGCCAGACCCTGTGCCTCGGCGGTGGAGATGGCTGCATCCAGCAGAGCGGCTTGCGCGCTTTCGGAGCGGCCTAAGGTGCTATAGCCCAGCTCTTCGAGCAAGAGCGGCTTTGCACTGAGCGTCTCAAGCGCCCGAATCCGGTCGCGCAGCGCTGCCGCGCTGCTCCAGTGATGGAACGAGAGAAAATCGACGTAAGGATCGGTGGATGCCGCGCCCTGCTGCCAGCCAGCCGTAATCAAGTGCTTAGGATCGATGTCGCGCACCAGCGCGCTGGTGTCGGCAAGCCAACCGAGCACCTCGGCGCGCTCGAAGCGCTCACGGTAATCGATGTCGCCCTCGTTACGCAAATCCCACGCCATGATCGCCGGTTCGTCCCGATAGCGTGCCACGATAAAGCGAGTTTGTGCCTGGGTGTGCGCCGGAGCATTGTAAAGCGGGTAGCGCTCTAGGTCGGGCAAGTCATTGAGGGTGACGATGAGGCGGAACCCGGCGTCGGAGGCCTGCCGGATAAAGCCATCGAGCCAGAGGAATGCATCGGGGTTGGGCACGACGCCGCTTCCGGGGCAGTGGAAGAATGCCTCGTACCATATGAAGATTCGCAGCGTATTCAGCCCCGCCCGACGCATGATGCCGAACTCGGTTTGTAGGGTCTCGGACGTGGTTTCGCCGACAAAACGGCGCCACGGGCTGTACATGGGGTAGTAGTTCACACCGCGCACCACAAAGCCGACGCCGTCGGCCTCGAACTCACGCTCGGACACCTCGACAAAGCTGCCCTGACCGGGCACATAGGTCGGCAATGCCTCGAACGCTGCGTTGATCTGCGCCGGAGCGCAGCGTTCTAACCGGGGCAAACTGTCATCCATTGGGACGGGAGAGAGGATGGGGAGAGGGGGGATAGGTGTAGGCGACGGCAGCGGCGGACGTATGGCGCGCGCCATGAGCGCCATGAGCACCAGCCCAACCGCAACGACTACGCATAGAAATCCGACAATGACGAGAGGCTTCTGTAATCGTATCATTACCCCGCGATTATATCGCAACCGCGCGCTCAGCAATGCGCTGCCCTTAGCAATGTGGGTGGTTGGCCCTTCTCGCCCCCGACATGGGATGCGCCCCCACTTTGCCCGAATTTGGTCGTGGCTGTATAGTAGTTGGATACTACAACTTGATCTGCCTGGCATGTGATAAATGTATAATGATTTTCCTGGGGTAGACCGCGCATGGATTGACCGCTGCATCTTGGCAACGCCAGAGGCAGTCCGGCTGCAAGCGCGCGCCTACCAAGTCTACAATGCACCCCATACCGACATCATGGCTTGGCTGTTGGGACGTATCCGATGGCGAGGCGATGAGCACGTGCTTGACGTGGGCTGTGGCGCCGGCAGCTACCTGGCCGCGATACAGTATTACATCCCGCGCGGCAGGTTGGTGTTGGGCGACATCACCCTGGACTTGCTGCATCAAATGTATGAACCCGCCGACCTGCCACCGGAGCGGCTTTGCTTTGATGCCCAACACTTGCCCTTCCCCGACAATACTTTTGATGTGGTGATGGCAAACCACTTACTCCACCAAGTGCCGTACATCCCGCGCGCCCTGGACGAGATGCGCCGAGTGCTGCGCCCTAGCGGTAAACTGATAGTCGCCGCGAGCAGCGGAGAACACCGCTTGCGGCTTGGCGGTCGGCAGGCACGCTTCAGCGATCTATACCGCCGGGCTTATGCACTGTTGGGGGTGCCCGATACCTGGCGATACTCCCTGCCGATGCGCACACTGCGCTTTCAGCTGGAGAACGGCGCGGCCCAGCTCTCTCGACACTTCAACATAGTTATACGCTACGATCTGCCTACAACCTTGCAGTTCCCCAATATAGACGCAGTGTTGACCTACCTTGAGAGCACCCGGCTTGTCCACGAGCGCACCCTGCCGGCAGACTTGGCTTGGGAAGCATTGGTTGAGATATTGAAAATACAGATCAAACAGATGATCGAATACTTCGGCAAGATGGCAATCGATAAAATGTTAGGGGTATTTGTCGCCACCAACGCAGCCGAGCTTGCCTCATCCCCACCCTGGTGCTGACTGCCCATGATATCATCGATGGTGACAACACTCCACACACATCAACGCTGGCTCGATAGATACCGGATTGCCGGCCTCGCAATCATCGTGCTCTATGTCTTCGTAGTGCACGGGCCGGGGTTGCACGGCGCGCTCATTGAGGCCGACGCGCTCACAATCATCGCCTTTGCCGAGGAAGGCGGCCCCTTCAAGGCCTTCACAGGCGGCATTGACCACTGGGAGCACCTGTACCGGCCCTTCTATGGAGTGCAGGCGCTGGCATACTATAGGCTGTTCGGCCTAGATTACGCCGGATACTATGTGCTCATCATCTTGCAGTTCATCTTAACAACAGCCCTTCTATACCGGGTTATGCACAGACTCACCGGCAGCAACACCATCGCGCTGACCGTATCGCTCCTCTTCTGCGCGCACCCCTATAACATCCTAAACACAAGATGGGTCCTCGACCCCGCCGCGCTCAGCAGCATCATCTTGGGGCTAATCATGCTGCTTCTGCTCGCTAAAACAAAAGATTGGCGCTGGCATATCGCATTCACCGCCCTGCTCATGCTCGCGCCGGTGATCCGCGAGAGCGGGTTGGTGGCAAACGGTTCCGTGATGGTATACGCGCTGGTTGCGGTGTGCGTCACCTACATCACACGGCGGCACGCAGCCCTATTGTTTGCCGAGGCCACGCTCACGACCGTCGTTTACTTCGTAATCCGGATGCTTGCGGTGCAGGGCGCGCACTTCCCCAACGAGAACCCGCTGCGCCATACAATCGTCTACTTCGGCAAGACTTTCTTGCCCGCCTTCAATATGCCCATATACCCCATCTACGGCGCGCGCTTTGTCGCTTGGGCCATACTGACGCTCCCACTGCTCCTCATGGTATATGGCCGGCTGCGCTGGCAGACCTGGGGGACAAAGGAACGGCAGAGCGCGCTGCTCGTCTGGGGAGGGATCGCGCTTACAAGCCTCGCGGCGGTGGTCGTGCTAAAGTATACTTATCACTTCACCGTATCGAAGGACTTCACACGGGCGCTACACGGAGTGCTATCCCTGGGCATCGGCGCGGCGCTGTGGCGTGTCCGGGAGTGGTCGCCACAGCATAAGAGCATGGCGGCCTTTGGCCTGGGGATCATCGCC
>CAZJBO010000307.1:0-3844 GCA_964544075.1 uncultured Anaerolineae bacterium | reverse complement strand
CTATGGTCCCTATGTTGACGTGTGGCTTTGTGCGCTCAAACTTTTGTTTGCCCATTATTAACCTCCTGAGCGTGAGTTGGGTATTTAGTCACCTTTTGTGGGGCTTTGCCCCGCACGCACCCTTGACCCTTGTAAAGTTTTGGGTCCGGTCTTTATTAGGCCGGTGGGGGTCTGGAGGGTTTGCCTCCAGGGACAAGGTGAACGGTTACGAATGTGGGAAGGCGCCTTTGTCTTACCGTAAGCCGTGAATGACTTTGTTGGTAATGGTTTGGGGCGCTTCCATGTATCTATCGAACTCCATAGTAAAGCTGCCGCGTCCTTGCGACATGTTGCGAATATCGGTGGCATAGCCGAACATTTCGCCCAACGGTACGATCGCCTGTATGGTCGAGATGCCGTTGGCGCGTGGTTCGACGCCTCTGATCTCGGCGCGCCGCGCCGAAAGGTTGCCGATGACGTCGCCGGTGTATTCGTCGGGACAGACGATGTCTACCAGCATGACCGGCTCTAGCAAGATCGGCCTGCCTTTGCGCATCCCTTCTTTGAAGGCGAGCGAGCCGGCGATCTTGAAGGCTAGTTCTGATGAATCTTCTTCGTGATATTTGCCGTCGACGAGGCTGGCTTTGATGCCGACGACGGGGTAGCCGGCGAGTGTCCCGCTCCCCATGGCTTCTTTGATGCCGGTCTCGATGTGGCGGATGAATTCTCTGGGGATGGCGCCGCCTTTGGTATTGTCTTCGAAGGCGAAGCCCTCATAGCGCTCTAGGGGTGAGAGTTCGATGTTGACGACGGCGTATTGTCCGTGTCCGCCGCGCTGTTGGATGAAGCGGCCCTCGGCGCTGACTTTGCGGGTGATTGTCTCGCGGTATGCTACGCGCGGTTTGCCGACCTTCGCGTTGACGCGATATTCGCGCAGCATCCGGTCTACCAGTATCTCTAGGTGCAGCTCGCCCATGCCGGCGATGAGGGTTTGGCCGGTGTTTTCGTCTACGCGGACGACGAAGGTTGGGTCTTCCTCGGCGAGGCGTTGTAGCGCCACGCCCATTTTGTCTTGGTCGGTGGTGGTTTTGGGTTCGATCGCGACTTGGATGACCGGTTCGGGGAAGGAGATGGATTCGAGTAGGAGGGGGCGGGTGGCTTCGGAGAGGGTATCGCCGGTGAAGGTGGTTTTGAGGCCGAGTGTGGCGGCGATGTCGCCGGCGCCGACGCGGTTGATGTCTTCGCGGTGGTCGGCGTACATGCGTACGATGCGGCCTATGCGTTCCTTCCGGCCTTTGGTGGTGTTCATGACGCTGCTGCCCTGTTTTATCACGCCGGAATAGACGCGGAAGTATGCCAGCCGCCCGACGTAGGGGTCGGCGACGATTTTGAAGACCAGCGCGGCGAGCGGTTCATCGTCCGAGGCTTTGCGTTCTTCGGTTTCTTCGTTGTGTGGGTTGATGCCGCTGATGGGCGGCACGTCCAGCGGGGAGGGCAGGTAGAATGTGGCGGCGTCCAGCAGGGGCTGGATGCCACGGTTTTTGAGTGCCGAGCCGCAGAGGGTGGGTTGGAGCTTGTTGGCAAGGGTGGCGTTGCGGAGTGCGGTTTGGAGTTCTTCGACTGTGACTTCTTCTTCGTCGAGGAACTTTTCGGTCAGGGCGTCATCGGTTTCGATGATCTGTTCGACCAAGAGTTCGCGTGCGATCGCGGCGTCGGCCATGATTTCTTCTGGGATGTCGCTGGGGATCATTTGTTTCCCGGCTTCGTCGGCCCATGTCAGGAGCCGCATGTTGAGCAGGTCGATGACGCCTTTGAAGTCGGGGCCTTCGCCCCAGGGTATTTGTATGGTGGCGGGGTTGGCGGCGAGCCGGTCTCGGATGCTCTGCACGGCGTTTTCGAAGCTGGCGCCGACGCGGTCCATTTTGTTTATGAAGCAGATGCGTGGCACTTGATAGCGGTCGGCCTGGCGCCAGACGGTCTCGGATTGGGGTTCGACTCCGGCGACGCCGTCAAAGACGACGATGCCGCCGTCGAGCACCCGGAGCGAGCGTTGGACTTCGGCGGTGAAGTCGATGTGTCCGGGGGTGTCGATGAGGTTGATGCGGTAGCCTTTCCACTCGCATGTGATGGATGCGGAGGTGATGGTGATGCCGCGTTCGCGTTCTTGTTCCATCCAGTCGGTAACTGTGGTGCCGTCGTGCACTTCGCCCATCTTGTAGGTTTTGCCGGTATAGAACAATATACGTTCGGTGACTGTGGTCTTGCCGGCGTCGATGTGGGCGATGATGCCGAGGTTGCGCACCATGTCGAGCTTGAATTCGACTTGTTTTGTGTTACCGTTGCTGCTTTTAGCCATTGCCGTGATGCGCTTGCGCGTCTTCCTTAATACTTAAATATCGGTGTCTTACCAGCGGTAGTGTGCAAAGGCGCGGTTGGCCTCGGCCATGCGGTGGGTGTCGTCGCACTTTTTGCAGGCTGCGCCCTGGTTCTTGGCTGCGTCCATCAGCTCGGCGGCGAGCTTTTCGGCCATGCTGTGTCCGTTGCGAGACTTTGCCGCGCTCAGCAGCCAGCGCATTCCGAGTGCGCGGGCGCGTCGGGCGGGGACTTCGACCGGAATCTGATAGGTGGAGCCGCCGACCCGTCGGGGGCGTACCTCGATGGCGGGGGTGGCGTTGCGCAGCGCTTCTTCAAAGACTTCGGCGGGGTCGCGCTTGATGCGCTGTTCGATCAGCTCTAGTGCACCATACATCACGCGGATGGCTGTGCTCTTCTTGCCGCCCTTCATCATGTTGTTGACAAACTTGGTGATGTTGACGTTGTTGTATTTGACATCCGGCTCGATCTGCCGGGGTTCGGGACGATATCGCCTGGGCATATTTCTAGCTCCGTTTCTTAGGTGCTTTGGTGCCGTATTTGCTGCGGCTCTGCGAGCGTCCTTCAACGCCGCCGGAGTCGAGGGTGCCGCGTACGATGTGGTAGCGCACACCGGGCAGGTCCTTCACACGACCGCCGCGCACCAGCACAACACTGTGTTCTTGCAGGCTGTGGCCTTCGCCGGGGATGTAGGCGGTCACTTCGATGCGGTTGGTGAGCCGGACCCTGGCGATCTTTCGCAGTGCAGAGTTGGGCTTCTTGGGGGTCATGGTACGCACCTGGGTGCATACGCCGCGCTTTTGGGGCGAACCCTTTGGCTGCCTTGTCCGCTTTTGCGTGTACGTGTTGTAGGTGTATTGCAGCGCGGGTGCTTTGGTTTTGGTCTTTTTGGGCTTGCGCCCCCGGCGGATTAGTTGGTTGATTGTTGGCATAACCTCTCCCGTGCTTTTACTTGGCGTGCGAACGGGCGTTTTTGCAACGCCCGCTCTTGTCTTCTTTTCAAGCGCTAAAGCCATCGCTGGTTAAATTTGATGGCTTTTTGCACGACGCTTCATTTAATTTGATACACATTGCCCCACTTTGCGGGGATATGTATCCACCGAATTGTCAACAGCGAAGGGATTGTATCGGCAGAGGGGGGCTTTGTCAAGGGTGATTTTGCGAGAATCAGGCGATGCTGCCCGGAGTCGGGCGCCTGGGGTTGAAACCCCAGGCTAATAACAAGCCGTCGGCTGCGCCGACCTTGTGCGCACTCTTTCCGGGTCGGCGGAGCCGACATATCGCGCTAGCCTGGGGTTTCAACCGCAGGCCAAAGGGTCAAAGCCGAGCTTGCGCCGCCTGGGGTTGAAACCCCAGGCTAATAACAAGCCGTCGGCTGTGCCGACCTTGTGCGCACTCTTTCCGGGTCGGCGGGGCCGATATATCGCGCTAGCCTGCGGTTTCAACCGCAGGCCAAAGGGTCAAAGCCGAGCTTGCGCCGCCTGGGGTTGAA
>CAZJBO010000306.1:0-3868 GCA_964544075.1 uncultured Anaerolineae bacterium | reverse complement strand
CAGCAAAGCGCTGCGCACAGCACGCTGGCGTGTCGTCAACGCGCTGCTTGGCATCACATCAATCCTCATCTCGTGGCTCTTTAGCTGCATCGCGGTCGCCGAAGGGCTGGCGCGCGGCGGTCATGAGCTGGCCCACCACCCCATCGCCACCGGCATCAATTGGTATCCCATCGGCGCGGGCCAATACTTCACAATGGGCGTCATGCTCGACCCGCTCACCGTGGTCGGCCTCTTCTTCGTACCCCTAACAGCCACTTGCATCTTCATCTACAGCCACGGCTACATGGCCCACGACCCCAAGTACAGCCGCTTCTTTAGCTATATCGCGCTCTTCGCAGGCGGCATGTTAACACTCGTCGTAGCCGATAACCTCCTCTTGCTCTTCGTCGGCTGGGAGATCATGGGGCTTTGCTCATACCTGCTCATCGGCTTCTGGGCACACAAGGACTATCCGCCCGCATCCGGCAAGACCATGAACCCACGCAAAGCCGCCGTGCGCGCCTTCATCACAACCCGCATCGGCGATATGTTCATGCTCCTGGGCATCGCCTACCTCTTCGCCGAAGCCGGCACGCTCGACTATCAAAAGCTCCTCCACAACGAGGCCGTGCTCCACTACCTATCCACCACCGATAGCATCATCCCCGGCTTCTCGATCGCAGCGCTGGCGGGTATGCTGCTCGTGGGCGGCGCAATCGGCAAAAGCGCACAGTTCCCACTACACGTCTGGCTCCCCGACGCAATGGAAGGCCCCACCCCGGTCAGCGCCATGATCCATGCCGCAACGATGGTAAGCGCCGGCGTCTTCATGGTCATCCGCATGTTCCCGGTCATCAGCGCCGGCTTCGAGCACCACGGCGACTTCACCGCACCGATGCTGCTGCTGGGCCTCATCGGTGCCTTCACCGCCTTCTTCGCCGCCACAATTGCCGTAGCCCAGAACGACGTCAAAGGCGTACTGGCATACAGCACCATCAGCCAGCTCGGATACATGCTCGCCGCGCTCGGCATCGGCGCATACGTCGCCGCGATCTTCCACCTGATTACTCACGCGATCTTTAAAGCGCTGCTCTTCATGGGGTCCGGCTCGGTCATCCACGGCATGGAACACGGCGAACACCACGCCCACGCGCAGGGCGCTGCGCTCGACGACGGGGCCAACCCCAAGTGGTTCGACCCCCAAGATATGCGCAATATGGGCGGCCTCCGCAAGAAGATGCCCTATACCTTCTGGACTTTCGTAGTCGGCGGCCTCGCCCTCAGCGGCTTCCCCATCATCACCTCCGGCTTCTGGAGCAAAGACGAGATCATCGCCGACGCCATGCACCAGGCCGGCGAAGGCTACTTCTTAGGCATCTGGGTCTTTGTGCTGCTGGCGGCGGCGGCCTTCCTCACCGCCTTCTACACCATGCGCCAGATCGCAATGACCTTCCTCGGTGCGCCGCGCACCCAAGCCGCAGAACACGCCGAAGAAAGCCACTGGACGATGTGGGCACCGCTGCTGCTCTTGGCCGGCACCACGCTGGTCATCGGCTTGATCGGCGTTCACCCAGACTTCCCGTTGCTCGGCGCGCTCTTCTCGCCCGAAGGACACAGCCCGCTGCATAACCTGGTCGGGCCGCTGGCGCTACACGAAGCACCCGCGCTCGAATTTAGCTATGGCCCGTTGGCAGTATCGCTGCTGGTGGCGCTGGGCGGCCTGGCGCTGGGCTACTTCATCTACGGCGTCGCACGCGCCTACAAAACCCCGCGCGACAAGGACTGGGTCGAGAACATCGTCGGCAGTTGGGTCTATAACGAAGTCTTGGTCAAAACATATCGCGTTGATGACTTCTACAAATGGGCGTTTATCCGCCCGGCGCGGTGGCTGAGCGAGACACTCGCATACCGGATCATCGACAAAAGCATCATCGATGGCATCATCGAATCTGTCCCGCGCGTGGCAGTCGCCATCGGGAACTTCTGCCGCAGCTTCAACACCAGCGTTATCGACGGTGTGGGCGACGGCATCCCGATGGGTATCGGCGCGTTTGCACGCTGGTTCCGCCCCGTGCAGAGCGGCAAAATTCAGCAATACTTGCTAATGGTAGCACTCTCGGCGCTATTGATCGGCGTGATTTTCGTGCTCGCGGTTGGGCGGTAGAGGGGGATAAGAGCCTATGGACTTTTGGATTTTGAGCGCGGTCACATTCCTGCCCCTCGTGGGCGCGATTGTGGTCTTGCTCTTGCCGCGCGATATGGAAAAGGCGGCGAAGTGGACTGCACTTGGCTTCGCATTGGTCGTGTTTATCCTGGCACTCACCATCTTCGTCAATTACCAGGGCTGCACACCCGATACCGACGGCTATTGTTTCGTCGAAGACCACGGATGGCTCAGCGTGATTAACGCGCGCTGGCACGCCGGCGTCGATGGGCTAAGCGCCCCGCTGATCTTGCTGGCCGGGATCATCACCCCACTCGCCATCCTCATCTCCTTCGAAGTACACGACCGAGTGAAAATGCACATGGCGCTCTTCCTCATGCTAGAGATGGGCATGATCGGCGTCTTCGTGTCGCTCGACCTCGTGATATTCTTCATCTTTTGGGAGGTCGGCCTCGTGCCGATGTACTTCCTCATCAACCAGTGGGGCGGGGCAGACCGGCGTAACGCCGCGAACAAGTTCCTGCTCTACACCATGACCGGGTCACTGGGGCTGCTCTTGGCGATGCAAGTCATCGGACTCAGCGCCGGCACCTTCAGCATCCCGGCGCTACAGCAGATATGGCCGGGCTTCATCACCGAGAGCGGACGGCTCTTTGGCGTCGGCATCGAGACGGTAAAGAACATCGGCTTTGTGGCCTTCTTCATCGCCTTTGCCATCAAGGTACCCATCTGGCCCTTCCACACCTGGCTCCCCGACGCGCACACCGAGGCGCCAACGGCAGGCTCTATGGTGCTGGCGGGCGTGCTGCTAAAGCTGGGGGCATATGGGATGCTGCGGCTGGTCATGCCGCTCTTCCCGGAACAAGCCGCCACCGCCGCGCCCTTCGTGGCCGTGCTGGGGATGCTCAGCATCGTGCTCGGCGCATGGTCATCTTACGGCCAGACCGATTTCAAACGCCTGGTAGCATATAGCTCGGTAAACCACATGGGCTTCGTGGTGATGGGCATCGCGGTAGCAATGTCCTTCGCCGATGGCGGCGCCACCAGCCAAGAAGCCATCAACGCCACAAACGGTGCCGTCTTGCAGATGTTTACACACGGCATCAGCTCGGCTGCAATGTTCCTCCTGGTGGGGGCGCTTTACCACAAGGCACACACCCGCAACCTGGACGACTTCGGGGGGCTTTGGCTGGTCGCGCCGATGTACGGCGGCGTGCTCATCTTCTCCTCAATGGGGAGCCTGGGCTTGCCGGGGCTAAGCGGCTTCGTGAGCGAGTGGATGGTGATCTCCGGCAGCTGGCCGGTCTTCCCGGTGCTGATGGCAGTGTCGATGGTCGGGCTGCTCTTCACGGGCCTATACATCCTCAAAGGCATCCAACACGTGCTGCATGGGCCACTCAAAGCGCGCTGGAAGGACGCCAAGCTCGAAATCGAGCCGCGCGAAGTCATCGCGCTGGCCCCGCTCATGGCGCTGATGCTGCTGATCGGCCTGGCACCCGGCTGGCTGATCGACGTAATTAATCAATTCTCTACCGGCTTGTTCGGGTAAGGGGCGAGTGCACACATGACACCTGAAATACCGGTTCTCAGTCTCATTGTCCTTTCGCCGATCTTTGCGGCTTTCATAATCTTGCTTGCGCCCTCCAGCAACAAGACCGCCGCACGCACCATCGCCGCCGTGACTATGGGCTTCTGCCTGGCGATGGCACTGTTGGTCTACGGCGG
>CAZJBO010000305.1:0-3909 GCA_964544075.1 uncultured Anaerolineae bacterium | reverse complement strand
GCTGCAATGGAACTCTTCTCTCTACATGCCCTAAAGGAGGTGAACCATGACCAAACCTATACCGGTACCCGACATACTTGCCCGACGCAGCATCCGTAAATTTACCGCCCAGACGCCCACACAAGAGCAGATCGATACCCTGCTCAGGGCAGCGATGGCCGCGCCCAGCGCGCGCAATAGCAAACCCTGGCACTTTGTCTACACCACCAAACGCACAACCCTCGACCGGCTGGTGATCCACGCATATGCCCAAATGATGCGGCAAGCCACGCTGGGCATCTGCGTATGCGGCGACCCGGCCATCTCGGAGGATTATTGGGTACAAGATTGCGCCGCCGCCACCGAGAACATCTTGCTTGCCGCCGCCGGTATGGGCCTGGGGAGCGTATGGCTGGGCGTTCATCCCAAACCCGACCGCCAACAGAAACTGCGGGAGGTATTAGGCATCCCCGACGCTATCATGCCGCTAAACCTGATCGCACTCGGCTATCCGGCCAAAGAAAAAGCGGCACGCACACAATATGACGCGGCACGTGTCCATGCCGAAGAATGGTAAGCACGCAGCCGGGGCAGGCACGGAACATCCGCTTGCCGAGGCTGCACTACTGGCGGTAGTCTTTACGGCGCTTGCCTTCCAGCCCCTCCGCTTCGAGCCTTTCGAGGCCGAGAAGGTCGGGCTGCTAGGCATATGTGCAGCGGTGATCGCCGGGGCAGGTATCGCCACCTGGATACGGCACCCCCGCCACCGCCCGGCGCCGGTCCGTGCGATGCGCAACCCATTGATAATGGCAGTCGGCGCGCTACTGACGACGGTATTGATCTCCACACTGTTCTCCCTCAGCTTCACACGCAGCCTATGGGGGTCCGCATACCGTTCACAAGGGTTAATCGCCTTCGTCGGCTACGGCTTGATCTTCTGGCAAACAACCCGCATAAGCGCAAAAGCCCAAGCCAAGCTCGGCCCCTTCCTGATGCTCACCGCCATCCCCATATGTCTGCTCGCCATACTCGCCTCCTACGGACTCGGTCCCGCCGACCTGCAAGCCATCCGTCCCGGTGCAACAACCGGGAATGCCAACTTCCTGGCTGCATGGCTGGTGATGGTGCTGCTCTACATCGGGCCGCCGCTCTGTAAGCAGCTTACCGGCTTGCAGAGGCCGTCTTTACCGGGGCGCGCGGTAATGCCGGGGATGACTTGCCTACTCATTGCCTTCACACTGACACGCCTCGGCAGCCGAGGCGCGATACTTGGGCTAAGCGCGGGGCTGCTCACCGGGGGCGTCATCATCGCGGCACTGCGGCAAAAGCGCCGGGCACTGCTCGCCATCGTTGCGCTGAGCATAGCAGCGGGCGCCGGTTATATCGTCATCAGCCGCAGCACTTTGGGCGGCGCATCGGGGCTGGCCCGCCTCTTCCAACCTTACGACCCGGTACGGTTTGCCATGTGGAAGGGCGCAAGCGGCATACTCGCAGAACAGACGGCACCTTTCCACACAGCAGATGGCAAACCGGACCGCTGGGCCGTGCTGCGCCCGCTCGTCGGATATGGCCCGGACACCATCGACCAAACGCACAGCCACCTGGTCATGCACGCCCCGGAGATTGAGGAGATCGCCCGCTTCGAGTCGGGCTATGCCGCCATAGTAGACCGCTTCCACAACCTGATCTTCGACAGCCGCGCCATGCTGGGTTGGCTCGGATTGCTCGCGTGGGTGGGAGTCTACGAGGCGGCGCTCTACCTCGGATTGCGCCGGCTGGGGTTCATGCGCACGCAGAGCTGGCGCGGTTGGCTGCTCATGCAGGCGGGGGGCGCGCTCTGCGGCGTGCCGTTAACGCGGCTCGCCATCCCGGAGAGCACGCTTGCCGCCCTGACCCCCACCGGGGGCGCGTTGGGCGCGCTGGGCGGCACGTTGGTGTGGGTCGGGTGGCAAGCATTCAGACAAACACCGGCCCCGCCGCTCGAACTCGACGCGCGCCACCTGCGCATCATCAGCATCATTTGCGTGGTGGTGGCCCGGTGGGTAGATAACCAGTTTGGGTTTACGTTGGCGGTCACCCAGGCGCTCTGGTGGCTAATGTTGGGGATGCTGGTACGCCTAACCGACGAAGCCGCCGCCGAGCCAAACGATGACAAGGCTGGGGACCACGCCTGGTATCGGGGAGCAATGGTAGTGGGCGTGTTCCTCATCCACAGCATCGAAGCGCCCATCAACAGCCGCTTGATCGCACTCTCTAACCAGCCTCTCGTATCTCTGGCCTGTTTGCTGGCGGTGGTCTGCCTCACAGGGATGCTGGGTGCATGGTTGAGCCATCCGAAGGGCAAGCGCCGGGTTGACTGGAACCACGCTACGCTTGTGGTGTCGGTATGGCTGGGCTTCCTGGTCGCCAAGCGCGTTATCGGGGCAGGCGCTGCCGCGTCGCTCGACCGTGCGTTAGCCTCTGCCGAGGGGCTGACGGTGCCCGTTCTGCGCTCTGCCTGTCTGCTTCTGGCGCTAGGCGGCATCGGAGCAGTGTTCATTGCGATTGTCGCAATCAGCGCGTTCAAGGGCACAGCAGGGCTAAAACGTCTCGCATGGCAGCAAGTACTCATCGCCGGATTGTGTATCGCCGTGGGCAGCGCCGGATATGCCCTAAGCTACACAGGCGCGGCGCTGCACAACGTGGGCAACGCCCTTGCCGGCGCGTTCGAAGCGACGGGGGACCCCACAAGGTTTGCGACTGCCGAGTTAGCTTTCGAGGCGGCGCTATCCGTGACACCGGCCAATACGCAAATCCGCATCCATTGGATTTATCTACTCGGCTTGGACAACAACAGCGCCGAGGCGGAACAGATCAAAGCACAGTGCGACGCAGCTTATCGCTGGGAACCGTTCTCGCCCAATGCGTAGGAATGGCGTGATGTGGTCGAGCACGAAAACATCCCATAGCACAAACCGAACTTTTGTTCTATAATCTAGACATACTCGCCGCTGACCAGTTTGGACAGCAGCCATAAGTGAGGGCCGTGCTATGAGCGTAAAAGAGAAGATTGTGATGATGGTCGTAGTCGTTGCCCTGGTGATGGCAATGGTTACCCTCAACCGCCTATCAAACGACGCGCTGGGGATGCTCATCGGGGTGACCATCGGATTGGGCATCACCGTACCCATGCTGGCAGCGGTGGCCTGGGCCGCCGGGAAGAGCCATGCCGACCAGAGCGCGCGCCATGACAAGGCACAAGAAGCACTCCTAGAGACACTCCGCCACCACGAGCAGCAAAACCTTCTAGAAGCTCGCTACCGGGGGCGCGAAGCCGCCCGTCCCACGCCACCCGCGCCATCACCAATCCTGGTGATACCATACCCACCGACCCAGCAGCGCCCACAGGTCCGGCACGAAGCCGTCCGACCGACCCAGCAGATCATCCCTGCATCGCCGCGCTATATCGAAGAAGCGGCATGGGACGGTGGCGATGTGTGGGAGGATGCCGAGATGTGGTAGCTAGGGCCGACGGATGCGGAACGTGTAATTAGTTTGCAAGTCCGGCTCAAGGGTCGCATCAGCATCAAGCATGGCGCGCGCATCACGCAGCCAAAGCTCCAACTGATAAATCCCGACGGCATCGAGCGCATAGATAGTCGAAGGAGCAGCGTTGCAAACAGGGTATAGACGCTCAATCACGTCAGGATTTGCGGTGTTATATAGGGAGACCGCCAGCTCGACATCAGGGTTGCTGCAAGTGAACTCCAGCTCAATCGCGAGCTGACCCCTCATGTTCTCATCAAACTGCCAGACCACATAGTCATAACTATCATTGAGTAAGGAGAGCGTGCCCTCACCTGTGACATCAAAGTCGCCGGACAAGACGCCGAGGTTGTGTATGGGCATAGCACGGCTGTCACGATCTTCGGGCGTCGGGGCAACGGTCAT
>CAZJBO010000304.1:0-3924 GCA_964544075.1 uncultured Anaerolineae bacterium | reverse complement strand
CTCCGATTTTTTAGACAATTTGTTCAAAACCTCCCCATCCCCACCCCCACCCCCGGCCAACGCGCCGCCATCGAAACCATCGTGCAGCAGCTCCTTGACCTCGAAGGGCAAGGGCCGCAAGTTGCCGAGCTGGAAGCGGAGCTTAACCGCTTGGTGTACGAAGTGTACGGTCTGTCGGCGGCGGAGATTGCCTTGATCGAGGGAGCGGTGGGGTGATGGTGAGAGAAGTTGAAATACTCACCGATTATCGCGGGCGCGCGGTTCGGCTCACCGACGAACGATGGGTGCATATTCTCGAACACCCAGAAATGGTCGGGCAGCGCAAAAAACTCATTGAAACACTCACCGCACCGGACGTCGTGATAGCAACGACTAAGGATGAAACCGTCCATACTTACCATAAACGCTATGCACGAACGCCGGTCACACGCAAATATTTGCTTGTTGCGGTTAAAATATTAGATGATGACGCCTTTATCCTGACGGCGTTTTTCACAAGCAGGCAAAAGAGAGGTGACGTAATATGGCAGAAGTAAAAGTCTGGTATGACAAAGAGGGCGACTATCTGGAAATCATCTTCGAGAACGCACCGGCATCACTGGAAGAAATCGCCGACGATATCTTCGAACGCCGCACACCCGATGGTCAGGTGGTGGGGTTTGCGGTCTTCAACTTCAGCAAACATGACCGCTCACAGCTAACGCTGCCGCTGTTGGTGACGGCGGTCTCGGCAGCGTAGGGGCCGCGTCAAAGAAGGAGATTGCCTTGATCGAGGGAGCGGTGGGGTGAGAGATGAGTGATACAATCAATGTTCGAAGCTATTGGCGGGGAGAGCTAGATGAAAATCAAATATGATGCAGAAGTTGATGTCTTGATGATTTATCTGCGCGAAGGCGAATATGTTGACAGGGAAGAAATCGGCAACATGAGTGTAGATTTTGACAAGGAAGGCAATCCACTGACAATAGAGATTCTAAATGCGAGCCAAGTGCTGGATATTAAAGGGACGTTTAGTGTGAAGACGCCTGTTTTGCTTAAACAGACTGCGCAAGGTTAAGGAAGCTAAATTGCAACACGACATCATCGACAATCGTCACATTGGATTGCTTGATACAATCAAGAACATCATACCCACCAGCGAAAGTGCAAAGTTCGCGGTAGGCTACTTTTTCCTTTCCGGGCTAGAAGCGGTCGAAGAAGAGATCGCCGACCTCAGAGAACTGCGTCTGCTCATCGGCAATACCAGCAGCCGCGCAACCATCGAGCAGATCGCCGAGGGATATCGACGCTTGGCCGAGGTTCGAGAGGCCGCCGAAGCGATGGCCTATCCGCGCCGTGCCCAAATCACACATGTGGTCGAGGAAACCGCCGACAACATCGGCGAGACGTTGGCCGTGATGGACCAGACCGGCAAAACCGAGCGGCTGGTCAGCACATTGGTGCGCCTGATTGAGGAGGAGCGCTTGCAGGTGCGCGTCTATACCAAAGGCCGCCTGCACGCCAAAGCATACATCTTTGACTATCCGGCAGATAAAGGATATGAGAAAGGCCTTGCGATTGTCGGCTCGTCTAACTTCACGCTGTCCGGGGTCGCCCACAACACCGAACTCAACGTGGTCGTATCCGGCAATGCAAACCATGCCGAGCTGACGCGCTGGTTCGAAGAACTGTGGGATGAAAGCGAAGCATTCGACACGGCGCTGATGGAAGAGCTAACCCGCTCGTGGGCACGCGAACCGGTCACGCCGTATGAGATATACCTGAAGACACTATACGAGCTGGTGCGCGACCGCCTTGAAGACGGTGCAGAAGTCCCGATGTGGACCAACGAAGTCATAGCCACGCTGACAGACTTCCAGGTGCGGGCGGTCGAGCGTGCGATCCGCATGATTCGGCAGTATGGCGGGTGCTTCGTTGCCGATGTGGTTGGGCTGGGCAAGTCGTATATCGGTGCGGCCATCATAAAACACTTCGAGCGCACCGAACGCGCGCGCCCGCTGATTATCTGTCCCGCGCCGCTGGTCGAGAGCTGGGTATCTTACAACGAAGTGTATCAACTAAACGCGCACGTGCTCTCAATGGGGAAGCTGCGCGAAGGCGAGAACGGCGGCAATATCTTGCTCGATGATGTTCGCTATAAAGACCGCGACTTTGTGCTGGTCGATGAGAGCCACAGCTTCCGCAACCACAACACGCAGCGCTACCGCGTGCTGGAGGCGTATTTGTCGCAAGGCAGGCGCTGTGTTCTGTTGACGGCCACGCCGCGCAACAAGACGGTGTGGGACATCTTCTATCAGATGAAACTCTTCCATCAATCCGACCGCACCGATCTGCCCATCGACCCGCCTAACCTACGCGATTACGTGAAGCTGGTCGAGACGGGCAAGCGCCCCCTGCCGGCCCTGCTCTCCAATATCCTGATCCGCCGCACACGCAATCACATCTTGCGCTGGTATGGCTATGACGCCGAAACACATCAGCCGGTTGACCCGGACAACTTCGCGGCATATCGTGATGGTGAACGACAAGCATATGTAATGGTCGCCGGCCAACCGAACTTCTTCCCCAAGCGTAAGCTGGAGACGATCAGCTACAGTGTTGAGGTCACTTATCAGGGCCTGTATCAGAAGCTGCGCGAGTATATGGGCACAGAGACAGAGGATGAAGACAAGCCTTCGCTTACCTATGCCCGCTATGGTCTTTGGCAATACGTGCGTCCGGCGAAGCAGCCTCAAGACCCTTACGCCGGGTTGCAGCGCGCGGGCGCGAACTTGCGCGGCCTGATGCGCGTGTCGATGTTCAAACGCCTGGAGTCGAGCGTGTACGCCTTCCGCGAGACGCTGAGCCGACAACTGACAATTCACCGCGCATTCCTGACCGCTTTAGATAACGGGATTGTGGCAGCAGGCGAAGATGCACAGAACATCCTATACGAATCCGACCGCTATGAAGAAGATACGCTGTTCGAAGCGTTGGAAGGCGTCGCCGGGCGATACGACATTACCGACTTCAACGCCGATGCGCTCAAGCATGATGTCGAGCATGACACGCGCATCCTGGAAGATATGTTGGATATCGTGAAGAAGATTACCCCGGCGCACGACGCCAAGCTGCAAACCTTACTTGCGGTGCTGCGCCGCCCCCCGCTCGACAGCGGCAAGTGTTTGATCTTCACGCAATATGCCGATACAGCAAGATACCTCCACGCGCAGATTGTCGATGCGGGCAAGTGGCCCAACACAGAGGTGATATTTAGCAGTCGCAAGGGCAAGCCCGGCCTGATAGGACGCTTCGCGCCCAAAGCTAACCCGGACTTCAGTCGGCGCAACGATCAGCCGGAGATCGATTTGTTGGTTGCCACCGATGTCTTATCCGAGGGCCTTAACCTACAGGACTGCGATAAGGTCATCAACTACGATCTGCATTGGAACCCGGTGCGTCTCATTCAACGCTTTGGACGCATCGACCGCATTGGCTCGAAGCACGACTCGATCTATGGCTTTAACTTTTTGCCCGAAACCGCGCTCGACGAACATCTTGGCTTGCGAGAGCGGCTCGCGGCGCGTATTCGGGAAATCCACGATACGATTGGCGAGGATACAGCCGTTCTTGATCCAAACGAGCAGCTCAACGAAAACGCCCTATATGCCATCTACGAAGGGCGTGATCTTGACATCTTTGAGGAAGATGGAAGCACTGAATTCGTTGATCTCGAAGAAGCCGAGGAGATCATTCGCCAGCTTGAACGCGATCAACCGGCGTTGTTCGCGCGCATCCAGGCCTTGCGCGATGGCGTGCGCTGTGGACGGCGATACGGCGGTCAGGCGACCACGTTTGTGTTCTGCCGTGCCGGGCAGTACCGGCAGCTATACTTACTCGACTCACAAGGCGAGATCATCACCCGCGATCTGCCTTATATCCTGG